>NZ_JBHXEM010000164.1:0-17022 GCF_042724755.1 Kitasatospora sp. NPDC127067
CCGGCTACCGAGGCCCGGCCCCCGGACTCCGGTCCGGGGGCTGCTCGTCGTCAGGGGCGGGGACGCGCCGGGGTCACCACACCACGGGCAGCGCGCTGATGCCGTGCACCAGCATGCCCGAGGGGCGCGGCAGGTCCTCCGGGGCCACGGCCAGCTTCAGGGTGGGGAAGCGCTGGAACAGCGAGCCGATCGCGATCTGGAGCTCCAGCCGGGCCAGGCCCGCACCGATGCAGTAGTGGGTGCCGTGGCTGAACGCGAAGTGCGGGTTGCTCGGCCGGTGGAAGTCGAGCTCGTCCGGGTCGGTGTACTGGCGGCGGTCGCGGTTGGCGGAGGCCAGGCCGGGCAGCACCGCGGAGCCCTTGGGGATCACCACGCCGCCCAGTTCGAGCTCCTCGGTGGTGATCCGCAGCAGCCCCTCGTCACCCGGCGGGTAGGCGCGCAGCAGCTCCTCCACCGCGGCGTCGATCAGCTCCGGGTTCGCCTGCAGTTCGGCCAGCCGCTCCGGGTTGGTGAGCAGCGCGACCACGCTGTTGGCGATCTGGTTGACCGTGGTCTCGTGGCCGGCCACCAGCAGGCTGATCCCGAGGAAGATCAGCTCCTCGTGGCTGAGCCGGTCGCCGTCCTCGTCGTGGATGGAGACCAGGGCGGACAGCAGGCCGTCGTCCGGCTGCTGCCGCTTGGCCTCGACCAGCTCGGAGAGGTAGGTGAACAGGCCGACCTGGGCCTCCAGCATCTCCTCCTTGGTCCGCGAGGTGGTCGCCAGGAAGGCACTGGACCAGGCGGAGAACTTCTCCCGGTCCTCGAACGGCACCCCGAGCAGCTCGCAGATCACGGTCACCGGCAGCGGGAAGGCGAGCGCCGGGATGAGGTCCACCGGCCCCTTGCTCGCGGCCATGGCGTCCAGCAGGGCGTCGGTGTGCTCCTGGATCCGGGGCCGCAGGGCGGCCACCCGGCGGACGGTGAACTCCCGGGAGACCAGCTTGCGCACCCGGGTGTGCTCCGGCGGGTCCATGTTCAGCAGGCTCTTGAACTTCTGCGGTGCCGCCGCGAGCCGGGGCGCACCGTCCTCCAGGGTGGCGGCCCGGCTGAAGCGCGGGTCCGAGAACACGGTGCGCACGTCGTCGTACCGGGTGACCAGGTACGCGTGGTCGCCGCTGGGCATGCGCACCTCGGCCACCGGCCGGTTCTCCCGGAGGTGGCCGTAGAACGGGCAGGCCTGCATCGCGGACGGGCGCTCGAACGGGTAGTCCGGCACCTCCTGGGCCTCCGGGGCGGGTGCTGCGTCGGGCTGTGCGGTCATCGGTGGTTCCTCTCCGAATCTGTGGTTGTCGGTCAGCTCACGGAGCCCGTGCGGTGGGGGGCCACGGGCAGGACGGCGCGTCCGCTCCGGTGCGCGTCCTGGAGCGGGTAGTAGATGCCGGCGACGATCCTGCGCTTGAGGAGGCTGTTGGAGCTCACCAGGCGGTAGGCCAGCCGGCGCAGCGCCACCGGGACGGGATCGCTCAGCGCGAACGCCCGCTCCTGGCGCATCTGGAGGCCTCGGGAGCGGGCCACGTGCCCCTCCCGCACGTGCTGGAACCGGCGGCAGGCGGCGTGCAGGGCGCCCGGTCCGCCGTCGCCGGCCAACGCCTCGGCGACCAGCGGCGCCAGGACCACCGCGTCGGCGATCGCGTGGTTGACGCCCTGTCCCAGCACCGGGGTCAGGGTGTGCGCGGCGTCGCCCACCAGCACCAGGCCGGGCTGCGACCAGTGCGGCACCACGGTGGTGAAGATGTCCAGCATGGAGGTGTCCGACCAGCTGGTGACGGACTCCCGCACTCCGGCGGAGACCTCCGGGGCGAGCTCGTCGACCCGGGCGTACAGCGACTCGATGCCCTGCCTGCGCATCTCGCGCAGGCCGCCCTTGGGGATGTTGAAGCCCACCCGCACCAGGTCGGGCACGGTCGGGATGAACAGTCCGTGGCGGTCGCCCTGGATGCGGACCCGGTAGGTGTGCGGGTCCCAGGCCTCGGGCTGCGGCACCTTGAACCAGACGAAGTCCCGTTCCAGCGGGATCTTCTCGTACGGCAGCCCCGCCATCTCGCGGACCTTGCTGAAGCGGCCGTCGGCCGCCACCGTCAGCGCCGCGTGGACCTCGGACTCGCCCTCGGGGCCGCGGACCCGGACGCCGGTCACCGCCGTGCCGTCCCGCAGCAGTTCCACCGCGGTGGTCCGGCGCAGCAGGGTGAAGCCCGGCAGCGCGGCGGCCTCGTCGGCCAGCGCGGTCAGCAGCGGGGGCTGCGGCAGCTCCATCGGGAACGGGCAGGGCTGGTCGAAGGCCGCGAACTCGGCCTTCAGCACCGGTCGGCCGCCGTCGAGGATCTCCATCCGGCGGGTCTCCAGGGTGCTGTCCCTGACCTTGTCCAGGATGCCGAGCCGCTCCAGCAGCCACACCGAGTCCGGCGAGATCGACTCGCCCCGGAACGAGCGGTCGAAGTGGGCGCTCTGCTCCACCACGGTGACCGACACCGACCGGCGGGCCAGCTCCAGCGCCAGCGTCAGCCCGGCGGGACCGGCGCCGACGATGCACACCTGGGTGCTCACCGGCCTGGATCCGGCCGTATCTGTCATGGCTTGCTCCTCGCGTGTGGGTGGATCCGGAGGCACGGTCTCGGCCGCCACCCTTCGCGGACCGGCTAAAGCCCTCCTTGCGAAGCGCTCCCGGCCCGCGCGCAAGGACGCCTTAAGAGGGTCCGCGCAGGCTCGGCGCGTCCATCAGAGGCAGCGAAGGAGAGACCGTGACCGCGGTTGTGAACACGGCCACCGGCGAGCGGACCGGCCCGCTGGACCGGCTGCGCGCCCTGCACGGCGAGGGGCGGCTGGCCGAGGAGTACCCGCAGGTGCCCGGCCTGCTGGCCGAGCTGGCGGCGGGCGCGCCGGCCGGGACGCCCGGGCGGGACCTGGCCCGGGCCGGGCAGTTGCTGGCCCGGCTCGACCCGGCCGAGGTGCTGGCCCGCCACGAGGGGCTGGAGGCGGTCGGCGTGGCCGTCACCGGCCACTCCACGCTCGGCGCCCTCACCGCCCCGCTCACCGCCGAGCTCGCCCGCCACGGCTTCGTGGCGAAGGCGACGACCGCCGACTACGGCTCCTGGCTGCGGGACCTGCAGGACACCGGCAGCGAGCTGTACGCGGCGGGCGTGGACCTCGCCCTGTGCGTGCTGGACGCCCAGCTGGTGTTCGACGAACTGCCGCACCCCTGGCGGGCGGAGGACCTGGAGGACGCGGTCGCGGCCAAGCTGCGCCTGCTGACCGCGCTGGCCGCCCGCTACGTCGGGCACGGCAGCGGCACCCTGGTGCTCAACACGGTGCCGCTGCTGCCCGTCCACACCCGTCAGCTGGTCGACGCGCGCTCCCGGGCGCGGATCGGCATCGCGTGGCGGGAGTTCAACGCCGGGCTGCTGCGGATCGCCCTGGAGCACGAGCGGGTGCGCGTGGTCGACCTGGACCCGCTGGTCGCCGCGGGCGGACCGGTGAACGAGCCCCGGCTGGCCGCCTACGCCAAGGCGCAGCTCGGCGAGGAGCTGCTCGCGGCGTACGCCCGCGAGGTCGGCCACCTGGTGCGCGGCCTGCGCGGCCGGGCCAGGAAGGTGCTGGTGGTCGACCTCGACAACACCCTGTGGGACGGCATCCTGGGCGACGACGGTCCGGAGGGCATCGCCGCGGCCACCACCTACCGGGGCGAGGCGTTCGGCCGCTTCCAGCGGGTGGTGGCCCAAATAGGGGCCCAGGGCGTCCTGTTGGCGGTGTCCAGCAAGAACGACCAGGAGGCGGTGCTGGGGGTGCTGCGCGACCACCCCGACATGGTGCTCCGGGAGGGCGACTTCGTCCGGGTGAACGCCAACTGGGAGCCCAAGGACGGCAATCTGCTGGACATCGCGCGCCGGCTCAACCTGGGCGTGGACAGCTTCGTCTTCGTCGACGACTCGCCGTTCGAGTGCGGGCTGGTCGCGAGCAGCCTGCCCCAGGTGGCCGTCGTCCGGCTGGACGAGGAGCCGGCGCTGCACGTGGAGCGGCTGCTCGCGGACGGCTGGTTCGACGTGGCCGCGCTCACCGCGGAGGACCGCGTCCGCGCGGACCAGTACCGCTCCGAGGCCGCCCGGCAGGACCTGCTGGACGACGCCGGCTCGATGGAGGACTACCTGGCCCGGCTCGACGTGCGGGTCTCGCTCTCGCCGGTGCGGGAGCACGAGGTGGCCAGGGCCTCCCAGATCACCCTGCGCACCAACCAGTTCAACCTCACCACCGAGCGGCTCCAGGCGGCCGACGTCCGGGCCCGGATGGACGCGGCGGAGCACCTGGTGCTCGCGGTCCGCGCCACCGACCGGTTCGGCGACAACGGGCTGGTGGGCCTGGTCCTGGTGCGCACGGCCCAGGACGGCTGGCACATCGACAACGCCCTGCTGAGCTGCCGGGTCTTCGCCCGGGGCATCGAACAGGCCGCGCTGGCCGCCGTGCTGGAGCGCGCCCGGCGGGCCGGGGCGCCGGCCGTGCACGCCCGCTTCCGGCCCACCGCCAAGAACGGCAAGGTGCGCGGGCTCTACCCGTCGCTGGGCTTCGTGCCCACCGGTGAGGACGCGGCCGGGGAGGTGTCCTTCCGGCACGACCTGGGGGTCCTGCCCGAGGTGCCGGGGCACGTCGCCCTGACCGCGGACTTCGACCGGGCCCCGGACCGGGGGGCGTAGCGGTGGGGCCGGGGGAGCGGCGGCGTGCGGTGCTGCGGCGGATGGCCGTCGGCTGGGTCCGGGCGTTGGCCAACCTGGGCGCGATGTTCGGGGCGGTCACGGTCGAGTACCACCTGACCGTCGGCCGGGAGCAGGCGCCCGCGCCGTTGGAGGAACCGCCGGCGGACCACCCCGAGCGCCTGCTGCGCGGGGTCCCGCTGTCGGAGCGGGAGCAGGAGCTGTGGGCCCAACTGGAGGGCCTGCGCAGGCGCGTGTAGCGCAACGGCGGCTTTAGTGCTCGAACTGATGATCGGTCCGGACGTGTCGACCGAACGAGGGGGATTGACGGTGGCGGGTTTCCGATCGTTCGCGGAGCTGGTGCTCGCGCGGGCGGCAGAGCGTGGGGATGCGGACGCCTACCTGTTCCTGGAGAACGGGGTGCGGGGGGTGGAACCGGAACGGCTCACGTACGCGGGCCTGGACCGGTCGGCGAAGGAGCTGGCGGCCTGGCTGCAGGACCGGGGGATGACCGGCCGGCAGGTGCTGCTGCTGTACCCGTCGGGACTGGAGTTCCTGACGGCGTTCGTCGGCTGCCTGTACGCGGGCGCGGTGGCCGTCCCGGCGCCCCTGCCCACGGAGCAGGGCCAGCACTTCCAGCGGGTGTCCGGGATCGTCCGGGACGCCCGGGTCGGCGCCGTGCTGACCATCGGCAAGCACGCGCCGGACGTCGGGGCGTGGCTGGCGGACGAGGGCTTCTCCGACGTGCTCTGCCTCGCCACGGACGGGCCGGTGGGCGACGCCGCCGCCTGGCGCGACCCGGGGCTGCGCCCCGAGGACCTGGCCTTCCTCCAGTACACCTCCGGCTCGACCAGCGAGCCCAAGGGCGTGATGGTCTCGCACGCCAACCTGCTGGCCAACGAGGCCGCCATCCAGCGCTCCACCGGCAGCGGCCCGGACACCGTGCTGGGCGGCTGGCTGCCCTTCTACCACGACATGGGCCTGATCGGGCACGTGCTCCAGCCGCTGTGGCTGGGCACCAGCGCGGTGCTGATGTCCCCGACCTCCTTCCTGCGCCGTCCGGTGCGCTGGCTGGAACTGATCGGCGAGCACCGGGTGACCATCTCCGCCGCCCCCAACTTCGCCTACGACCTCTGCCTGCGGCGGGTGACCGACGCCCACCTGGAGGGCATCGACCTGTCCAGCTGGCAGGTCGCCTGCAACGGCGCGGAGCCGGTCCGGGCCGACACCCTGCGGGCCTTCGCCGAGCGCTTCGGGCCGTACGGCTTCCGGGCCGACACGTTCTTCCCCTGCTACGGCATGGCCGAGACCACGCTGCTGGTCTCCGGCAAGCGGCACGGCCGGCCGGCGGTGCTGCGCGAGGTGGACGCCGCGGGCCTGGAGACGGGCCGGCTGGAGGGGCCGTTCCTCGGGGAGCCGACGCGGGCCCTGGCCTCCAGCGGCGTCGTGGGCTCCGAGGACTTCGAGGTGCGCATCGTCGACCCGCAGACCCGTGCGGAACGCCCCGAGCGCGAGGTCGGCGAGATCTGGGTGCGCGGCGCCAGCGTCTCCTCCGGCTACTGGGACCGCCCCGAGGTCAACGCGGAGGTGTTCGGCGCCCGGATCGCCGGCGCGGAGGAGCTCGGCCGCTGGCTGCGGACCGGCGACCTGGGCGCGGTGGAGCGCGGCGAACTGTTCGTGACCGGCCGGCTGAAGGAGATGATCCTGATCAACGGCCGCAACATCTACCCGTACGACGTGGAGAACGCGGTGCGCGCCCTGGAGCCGACGGCCTTCGGCGCCGGAGCGGTCTTCGCCGTCGACACCGGCCAGGAGCACCTGGTGGTGATCCACGAGGTCCGCCCGAGCGCCCTGGCGGACCAGGACCTCAAGAAGCTCACCGCCACCGTCCAGGCCCTGGTCAGCCGGGAGTTCGCGGTGCCCGCGGGCAACGTCCTGCTGGTGCGCCCGGGCACCGTCCGCCGCACCACCAGCGGCAAGATCCAGCGGACCCTGATGCGCAAGCTGTTCCTGGAGGGCGCCGTCACCCCGCTGCACGCCGTGCTCGACCCGGCGGTGCGCGAGCTCGTCGGCACCCGCGACCCGGAACCGGTGGGCTGACATGGACCACGCGCCGTACCGCGTCGCCGAGGAGCTCGAACAGTTCCTCGGCGACCCGGACGCCCCCGGCACCGTTTTCTCGTACGCCCGCAGCCTGGAGCTGGACGAGAGCGAGACCTTCCCGGCCGACATCTGCCGGGTCCTGGAGGACTGGCGCCTCCAGGACCACTACGTGCCCGCCGAGCACGGCGGCCGGCTCACCGACTACGAGACCGTCATGCAGGTCATGCGGACCGTCGCCCGCCGCGACCTCACCGTGGCGATCGGCCACGGCAAGACCTACCTGGGC
Source organism: Kitasatospora sp. NPDC127067 (assembly GCF_042724755.1). Taxonomy (NCBI): domain Bacteria; kingdom Bacillati; phylum Actinomycetota; class Actinomycetes; order Kitasatosporales; family Streptomycetaceae; genus Kitasatospora; species Kitasatospora sp. NPDC127067. The sequence goes on from NZ_JBHXEM010000164.1 coordinate 7,108, forward strand.
GGCGTCTGCGTCTGGGTGTCGGGCAGCCCCGAGCAGGCCGCCCGGCTGGCCGCGGACATCCGCGCCGGCGTCCCGGTGTCGCTGGGCCTCACCGAGCGGGCGCACGGCAGCGACCTGCTCGCCGACGAGGTGCACGGCGAACCGGACGGCGCCGGGGGCTGGCTGGTCAGCGGCGAGAAGTGGCTGATCAACAACGCCACCCGGGGCAGCGTCCTGTCCGCGCTCGTACGCACCGACCCGGCCGGCGGCCCGCGCGGGTTCAGCGTGCTGCTGATGGACAAGCGCGGCCTCGGCCCGGAGCACTACCGCTGCCTCGACAAGATCCGCACCCACGGCATCCGCGGCGCCGACATCAGCGGCATCGCCTACGACCGGGCCCCGGTGCCGGCCACCGCCCTCGTCGGCACCGAGGGCGGCGGCCTGGAGACGGTGCTCAAGGCGCTCCAGCTGACCCGGACGATGTGCGCCGCGCTGTCGCTGGGCGCCGCCGACCACGCCCTCGCGCTGGCCCTGGACTTCGCCGAGCGGCGGGAGCTGTACGGCCGCCGCCTGGTGGACCTGCCGCAGGCGCGGCAGGTGCTCGCCTCGGCCGCCGCCGACGTGCTGGTCGGCGAGGCGCTGGCGACGGTCGCGATCCGCTCGGTCCACACCCTCACCGGCGAACTCGGCGTGGCCGCCGCCGCCACCAAGTACCTGGTGCCCACCGGCACCGAGCAGGTCATCGCCGAACTGACCCGGCTGCTGGGCGCCCGCGCCTTCCTCAAGGGGGAGCACGCCGGAGGCATGTTCCAGAAGGTCGACCGGGACCACCGGATCGTCGGACTGTTCGACGGCAACACCCTGGTCAACCTCAACTCCCTGGTCAACCAGTTCCGTTCACTGTCCCGCGGTTGGGAGCGGGGCACCGGGGACACCGCCGGGGCCGCCACCGCCTTCGACCTGGCCGCGCCGCTGCCGGCCCTGGACCCGTCCCGGCTCTCCCTGGTCGCCAAGGGCGGCAGCGGCATCGTCGCGTCGCTGCCGGCCTCCGTGGCCGCCCTGCGCGCCGAGGCCGGGCACGACCCCGCGCTCGACGGCGCCCTGGAGGCCGCCGAACTGCTGCTCGCCGCGACCGGCCGCGTCCACGCCGAGATGGCCGCCCACCGCTCCCCGGTCTCCGACGTGCCGACCGCCGCCTTCGAGGTCGCCCGGCGCTACAGCCTCTGCCTGGCGGGCGCCGCCTGCCTGGGCCTGTGGGCGCACAACCACCGGGCCGCCGCCCGGGGACGCACCGGCGCGCTCTGGCGCGACGGCGTCTGGCTGTGGCCCGCCCTGGACCGGCTGCTGGTCCGGCTCGGCGAGCAGGACGGCCCCCGGCCGGAGGCCTACCCCGCGCTGCTGGCACGGCTGCGCGACACCCGGGCGGCCGGCGAGCTGCACTCCCTGCTCCCGCTGCGGCTGCACCGCCCCGCACCCACCGACGACCGTCCTGCCGAGGGGGCGCCATGCTGACCGACTCCGCGGCCCCCGGACTCCCCCGTCCGGAGGCCCCCGCCGACCGCCCCCGGGAGGGGGCCCAGGAGACCGCGGCCCGGGACCGGGTCGCCGAACTCGAACGCCGCTTCGGCGACCCGGGCGACCCGGCCAACCCGGTCGGCACCGAACGGCTGCTGGCCGCCGACGAGGCCGGCGAGCTGTCCGGGGCCGGCGAACACCTGCTGGACGACCTCCGCCTGACCGCCGAATTCGTCCCCGCCGAACTCGGCGGGCGGCTCACCCGGATCGACACCCTGGCCCGCACCCTGCGGCCGGTCTTCCGGCGCGACGTCGCACTCGGCCTCGGCTACGGCGTCACCTCGTTCATGGCGGCCGTCAACGTCTGGACCGCGGGCAGCGCCGAGCAGCGCGCACGGCTGGCCGAGCTGCTGCTCGGCGGCGCCAAGGTCTCGGTCGCGTACCACGAGCTGGCGCACGGCAACGACTTCCTGCGCAACGACTTCCGGGCCCGGCCCGAGCCCGGCGGCTACCGGCTGCACGGCCGCAAACAGGTCATCAACAACGCCGACCGGGCCGCCGCCTTCGCGCTGTTCGCCCGCACCGACGACGCGCCCGGCGCCCGCAGCCACTCGGTCCTGCTGGCGGAGCGCGACCAGCTCGACCCGGCCCGCTTCGCCACCCTGCCCCGCCACCCCACCGCCGGGGTGCGCGGCTGCCGGATCTCCGGCCTGGACTTCGACGACTGCCCCGTCCCGGCCGCCACCCTGGTCGGCGAGCAGGGCCAGGGCGCGGAACTGGCGCTGCGCTCCTTCCAGATCACCCGCAGCGTCCTGCCCGGGATGGCGCTCGGAGCCGCCGACACCGGCCTGCGCACCGTCGTCGGGTTCGCCCTGGGCCGGCGCCTCTACCGGCGCCCGGTCGCGGAGATCCCGCACGCCCGCTCCACCCTCACCGGCGCCTTCCTGGACCTGCTGGTCTGCGACAGCCTCTCGCTGGTCGGAACCCGCGCCGTGCACCTCCTGCCGGAGGAGACCAGCGTGTCCGCCGCCGTCGTCAAGTACCTGGTGCCCAAGGTGCTGACGGAGGTCATGCACGACCTGTCGATCGTGCTCGGCGCCCGCTTCTACCTCCGCGACGGCGAGTTCGGCGCCTTCCAGAAGCACCTGCGCGACCTCCCGGTGCTCAGCCTCGGCCACGCCGGCTCGGCGGCCTGCCAGGCCACCGTCGTCCCGCAGCTGGCCAGGCTCGCCCGGCGGGCCTGGTTCACCGGCGACGAGGCGCCCGCGGCGCTCTTCGAGACCCGCACCGACCTGCCCGGGATCCCCTTCGACCGGCTCACCCTCGCCGCCGGGCGGGACAGCCTCAGCGCCTCGCTGGTCGCCTCCCGCGACGACCGGCCCGACGCGACGCCCGAGGAGCGGGCCCTGCGGACCCTCGCGCTCGCCATGGTGGACGAGCTGCGGCGGATCCAGCAGGACAGCCTCGCCCTCGCCCCCCAGGACCGCACCGCCCTGGCCGGCCCCGGCGCCTTCGCCCTGGCCGACCGCTACGCGGTGGTCCTCGCCGCGGCCGCCGTCCTCGGCGTCCGGCGCGCGGCCCGGGCCGACGGCACCGACCCCTTCCTCGCCGACCCCTCCTGGGCCGCGGCCGCCCTGCACCGGCTCGCCCGGCGCCTCGGACGCCGCCCGGCCGACCTGCCGGCCGGCTGCGAGGAGAAGGTCCACCAGGAACTGCTGCGCCGCTTCCACGAGCGCCGCGGCTACGACCTCTACGACACCCCGCTGGCCGGCTGACCGGCCGCCCCGTCCTTTCCCACGCAGCGAGGAGCACCTCATGACCGTCCCCACCACCGGCCTTCCGGCCACCCTCGGCGAGCACACCGTCGAGACCCTGACCGGCTGGCTCGCCGACCGGATCTCCCTCTACCTGAAGCGCCCGGCCGACGAGATCGCCCCCGGCGTCCCGCTCGCCGAGTACGGCCTGGACTCGGTCGCCGCGCTGAGCCTGTGCGGCGACATCGAGGAGGACTTCGACCTCGTCCTGGAGCCCACCGTGGCCTGGGACTACCCGACCGTCGACGCGCTCGCCGGATACCTGGTGGAGGAGCTGCGCGCCACCGTGGGAGAGGCATGATGCAGCCCGTCGCCATCGTCGGCATCGACTGCCGCTTCCCCGGCGCACCGGACCCCGCCGCGTACTGGGACCTGCTGATGCGCTCCGGTGACGGCGTCGGACGGGTGCCCGAACAACGGTGGAACGCCGACGACTTCTACTCGCCCGAAGGCGCCGAGGGGCACTCCAACACCACCAGCGGCGGCTTCATCACCGACCCGGACGCCTTCGACCACGAGTTCTTCGCGATCTCGCCGCGCGAGGCCGCCGCGATGGACCCCCAGCAGCGGCTGGTCCTGCAGTGCGCCTGGCGCGCGGTCGAGGACGCCGGAATCGCGCCGCAGAGCCTGGCCGGGACCGACACCGGGGTCTTCGTCGGCATCATGGGCAACGAGTGGGCCCACCTCCACCTCACCGACTACGCGCGGGTCACCGCGCAGGTCGGATCCGGCAACGGCTACTGCATGACCGCCAACCGGATCTCCTACCACCTCGACCTCAAGGGCCCGAGCCTGGCCGTGGACACGGCCTGCTCCTCCTCGCTGGTCGCCGTCCACCTGGCGTGCAACGCCCTGTTGGCGGGGGAGTGCGACACCGCCGTCGCGGCCGGGGTGAACATCGCCCTCACGCCGGCCCTCGGCATCTTCTACACCCAGGCCGGGCTCTCCGCGCCCGACGGCCGCTGCAAGCCCTTCAGCGCCGACGCCGACGGCATCGGCCGCGGCGAGGGCGTCGGCGCGGTGGTGCTGCGCCGCCTCGAGGACGCGATCGCCGACGGGCAGCCGGTGTACGCGGTGATCCGCGGCACCGCCGTCAACCAGGACGGGCGCAGCAACGGCCTCACCGCGCCCAACCGCTGGTCGCAGCAGGAGGTGCTGGCCTCCGCCTACCGCCGGGCCGGGGTCGAGCCCTCCGACGTCGCCTTCACCGAGGGCCACGGCACCGGCACCGTGCTCGGCGACATGATCGAGGTCAAGGCGCTCGGCGACCTGCACGCCGACCGCACCGGCAAGCCGCTGGCACTCGGCTCGGTCAAGGGCAACCTCGGCCACACCGAGGGCGCCGCCGGGATCGCCGGACTCATCAAGGTGGCGCTCTCCCTGCACCACCGGGTGGTGCCCGCCAGCCGGTTCGCCGCCAGGGAGAACCCGGCGCTGAAACTCTCCAAGTACGGCCTGCGGCTGCTCAAGGCGCCCCTGCGGCTGGCGCCCGGAACCACCGTCGGCGGCCTCAGCAGCTTCGGGATGGGCGGCACCAACGCCCACGCGGTGCTGGAGTCCGCGCCCGGCGGCGCCGCCCGGCCCACGGCCGGATCCGCCGCCCGGCCCACCGGCCTCGGGGCGGCGGTGTTCACCCTGACCGCGCCCACCGCGCAGGCGCTGCGCCGCAACCTGGTGGCGCAGGCCGACGCCCTCCAGCGCCACCGGGTGACCCCGGTCGGCGCCGTGGGCTGGAGCAGCACCCGGCTCAAGACCGGCCACCGGCACCGCTTCGCCGTACCGGCCACCGACACCGCCGACCTGGCGGCCGTCCTGCGCCGGGCGGCCGACGACGAGGACCTGCTGACCCGCCTCACCGGCGGGCCGGGCGGGCGGCCGCGGGTGGCCCTGCTCTTCACCGGGCAGGGCTCGCAGTACCCGGGCATGGCGGCCGGCCTCTACCGCGACGCCCCGCTGTTCCGCCGCCACCTCGACCGGGCGGACGAGGCGCTCCGGCCGCACACCGAGGGCTCGGTGCGCGACCTGCTGCTCGCCGCGGACCCCGCCGTCCACCGCACCGGCTGGGCGCAGCCGGCCCTGTTCGCGGTCGGCTACGCGCTGGCCGCCACCCTGACCGAACTCGGGGTGCGCCCCGGGATGCTGCTCGGCCACAGCATCGGCGAGTACGCGGCCGCGGTGCTCGCCGACGCGCTGCCGCTGGAGCAGGCGGCCCGGCTGGTCTCCGCGCGCGGCCGGCTGATGCAGGAACTCCCCGCGGGCGGCGGGATGCTGGCGGTGCGCGCGGAGGCCGCCGTCCTGGCCGAGCGGATCGCCGGCGAACCGCTGATCGGGATCGCCGCCGTCAACGGGCCCACGGCCACCGTGCTCTCCGGGGACCTCGCGGCGCTGGCCCGGATCGAGGAGGAGCTGACCCGCGCCGGGGTGCGCTCGCGCCGCCTGGAGGTCTCGCACGCCTTCCACTCGCCGCTGATGGAGCCCGTGCTGGAACGCTTCGCCGCGATCGCGGAGGAGGCCGGCGGGAGCGTCCCGGCCCTGCCGGTGTACTCCACGCTGCGCGGCAGGCTGCTGGAGGCCGAGCCGATGGACGCGGCCTACTGGGTCGAGCACATCGGCGCTTCGGTGCTGTTCGCGGACGCCGCACGGCAGTTGCTCGCGGACGCGCCGACCCACCTGCTGGAGGTCGGCCCGCGGCCGGTGCTCGTCCCGATGGCCCGCCGGCTGGGCGGTGCCCCCGCCGGGGCGGGCCCGCGCGGCGTCCTGCCGGTGCCGGGCGAGCAGGCCGGCGGGCGGGAGCTGGCCGAGGCCGTCGCCGAGCTGTTCCGCGGCGGGGTCGACCCGGACTGGCACGCGGTGTACGCCGAGGAGGACCGCAGGGCGCACCGGCTGGCCCCGTACGCCTTCGCCGACGACCGCCGGTTCTGGGCCCGCCCGCCCGTTCGGTCCACGTCCGTTCCGTCCGCCTCCGACCCGTCCGCGCTCGACCCGTCCGCGACCGTCCCGTCCGCCGCCGACCCGCGGCCGGCCGGGTCCGACCTGGGCCTGCGGGCCCCGGACCCGGTGGCCGGCGCCGTCCTGGCCGCCGTGGCGCAGGTGGGCAGCTACGCGCCCGAGGAGATCACCCCGCACGCACGGCTCTTCGAGGACCTCGGCTTCGACTCGGTGATGGTCATGGAGCTCAAGAAGCGCATCGAGGAGCGGCTGACCGGCCTCGAACCGCTGAGCGTGGAGGACCTGTTGCCCCGGCTGTCCTCGGTCGGCGACCTCATCGGCTTCCTGGGCGAACGGCACACCGCCGCCGTCTGAACCCGTCCCGCAGAAAGGACCGCACACCATGCAGCCGCCACCCGAGCGCGATCCCGTCCAGGCGTACCTCGCCTCGGTCGGGACCGCCCTGCCCGGCGACCCGGTCGACAACGCCGCGCTCGCCAAGGTGCTGGGGGTCAACGAGGAGTGGATCGACCTCTTCATCGGCACCCGCACCCGCCACTTCGCCCGCGACCTCGCCACCGGCACGGTGCGCTGGTCGCTCGCCGACCTGTGCGCCCAGGCCGGCGCCCGGGCCGTCGCCGCCGCCGGGATCGACCCGGCGGAGATCGGCTTCGTGGTGCTCGGCACCGCGACCCCGGACCACCTGATGCCCGCCACCGTCAACCACATCGCCGACCAGCTCGGCCTGGACCAGGTGCCCACGTACCAGCTCCAGTCCGGCTGCGCCGGTGCCGTCCAGGCGCTCGGGCTCGGCCGGACCCTGATCGCCGGCGAGGGCCACCGGGCCGGCCTGGTGATCGGCGGCGACGTCTGCAGCAAGCACCTCGACCTCGACCGGGACCTGGCCGGCGCGGCGCCGAGCGACCTGGTCAACTACGTGCTCTTCGGCGACGGCGCCGGCGCCGCGGTGCTCACCGCCGAGCCCAGGGGCGAGGCGGTGGCGCTGCGCCGGGTGCTCAACCGGTTCACCGGCCTCGGCCGGGAGCCCGGCCAGGTCATCGACTGGTTCGGCCTGGCCGACCGGTACGACGACCGGCAGGCCGTCCGGGAGGACTACAAGGCCATCGAGGAGTTCGTCCCGGTGATGGCGGTGGAGATCCTCTGGGAGCTGCTCGACGACCTGGACTGGTCCGCCGAGGAGCTCGACTACCTGCTGCCCCCGCAGCTCTCCGGCCGGATGACCCGCCGCATCCACGAGCAGCTCGACGTGCCCGGTGCCACCGAGGTGTCCTGCGTCGCGGACACCGGCAACAACGGCAACGCGCTGCCCTTCCTCCAGCTGGAGCGGCTGCTGGGGCAGATGTCCCGCGGCGAGAAGGCCCTCGCGGTGGCCGTGGAGTCCAGCAAGTGGATCAAGGCGGGCTTCGCCCTGGAGAAGATGTGACATTCCGTCACCGATTGGACGCATGATGCAGACCGTCGACGAGTTCGCCCGCCTGGTCCGCGAGGAACTGGGCATCCCGCTGGCGGACGGGGACATCGCCGCCGACCTCGACCGGATCCCCGAGTGGGACTCCCTCTACCTGCTCAAGCTGGTCACCGCGCTGGAGCGGAGCACCGGCCGGCCGCTGCCGGTCGGACGGGTGATGGAGGCCCGCAGCCTGGAGGAGATCTACCGGCTGGCGGTCGACCGGTGACCGCCGCCCGCCCGCACCCCGAGCGCCGCCGGCGGCACACCCTCTACTTCCTGGAGCACGCCGCCCGGCAGCGCCCGGTGCACCTGGACACCGAGATCGACATGACCCGCGTCCAGCGCCACCGCGCCGAGGCCGGGGCGGCCGGGAGCCGCTACTCGGTGGTCGCCTACCTGCTGCACGCCACCGGCCGCGTGCTGGACCGCCACCCCGAGGCCAACGCCGTCCTGGCCCCGGGCTGGCCCGGCCTGCGGGGCCCCCGGACGGTCCGCTTCACCGGCGTCACCGCCAAGCTCGCCCTCGACCGCCCGGTGGACGGCGAGCGCACCGTGCTCTCCGCACTGCTGCCGGGCCTGGAGAGCGCCGACCTGCCCGCCATCCAGGCGCGGATCGACCGCTACCGGGACATCGCCGCCGCCGACCTCCCGGAGTTCCGCGGCGTACGGATGCTGGGCCGGCTGCCGGTCCCGCTCGGCCGACTGGCCTTCGCCGCCGCGCTGCGCAGCCCCCGGCGCCGCCCCGGCGTCCTGGGCACCGTCGCGGTCAGCTCGCTCGGGCACCGCCCGGTGGACGGCTTCCACGCCAGCGGCGGCACCGCGGTGACGCTGAACGCCGGCCGGGTGCTCGACCGGCCCGTGGTGCGGGACGGCCGGGTCGAGGTGGCCCCGCTGATGCGGCTCGGCCTCACCTTCGACCACCGGGTCATCGACGGCGCCCTCGCCGCCGACGTCCTCGCCGACCTCAAGCAGGCCCTGGAGGGCTTCGAGGGCGGCGCGGGCCCGGACCGCCCCGCCGGCGCCGCAGGGACGGCCTGAGCCGCCACCCGCACTGTCCTTCCGGGCGGGGCCGGGCCGGGGCCGCCCCCGGCCCGGCCCGCGCCGACCACCCCGCCCCCCGCCGACCGCCCACCCGAGGACGACCATGGACCATCTGGCAGAGCTCAAGGAGTTCGCCCGGCTGCACGGACGCGGCCAGGGCCTGACGGAGCAGTACGTCCGGTCCGTACTGTCCCGGATCACCGGGGACGAACCCGGCGACCCCGGCTCCTGGGCGCGGGTGTGGACCGCCGAGGGCGACCGGCTGCGGGCCGGCCGCCCGCTCGACGCCTGCCGGCGCTACGCGCTCGCCCGCTTCCCGTACCACGGCGACGAGGACCGGCTGGAGGCCCAGCGCCGCTGCGTCGACGCCTTCGACACCTGGCGGCGCACCGGCCGCAACGGCATCGAGCGGCTGGAGTTCGAGCACCCGGACGGCAAGCTGGCGGCCTGGGCGTCCGGCCTGTCGGCCGACCGGCCGCGGCCGCTGCTGCTGATCATGGGAGGCATCGTCAGCGTCAAGGAGCAGTGGGCTCCGACGCTTCCGCTGTTCGCCCGGCTCGGCTTCGCCGCCGTCGCCACCGAACTGCCCGGGGTCGGCGAGAACACGCTGCCGTACCGGGCCGACTCCTGGCGCCTGCTGCCGTACCTGCTGGACCGGCTGGCCGACCGCGCGCGGGTCGCCGAGACGGCGGCGCTCGCCCTCAGCTTCAGCGGGCACCTGGCGCTGCGGGCCGCCGCCGAGGACCCCCGCATCCGCAGCATCCACACCGTCGGGGCGCCCGTCGCCGGGTTCTTCACCGACTCCGCGTGGTGGCCCGAGGTCCCCGGCATCACCGTGGAGACCCTGCGCCGGCTCACCCGGACCGCGGACCGGGACGAACTCCGGGACGTCCTGGCCGACTTCCCGCTCACCCCGGCCCAGCTCGGATCCGTGGACATCCCGGTCGACTACGTGGCCAGTTCCCGCGACGAGATCATCCCGCAGGGCGAGCACCGCCGGCTCGCGCTGCTGGCACCGCGGGCCCGGTTCAAGGTCTTCGACGACGTCCACGGCTCCCCGGGGCACGTCGGGGCGATGCGCCGGTGGCTGATCCTCTCCCTGCTGCGCGCCCGCCTGAGCGAGGGGCGGGGGGGCGGCGCGGGGGGCGGCGGGCGGGCGCCGGCCGG
>NZ_JBHXEM010000165.1:0-16983 GCF_042724755.1 Kitasatospora sp. NPDC127067
CCCGCAAGGAGCCGCTGCGATGCAGCATGCCCTGGCACACCTGTGCCCTCATCCGCCTCCGCCGTCGTCCCAGTCCCGGTTCGGTGATCGGCGGGTGTCGTGAAGAAGGCGTTCGGCGTGCTCGTCGGGGTCGTCGCCTGCGGTCCGCTGATGCTGGCCCTGCCGGTGGTGATCGCCGGCGCGGGCAACGCTTCGGCGACGTCCGCCTCGTGTCCGCCCGGTGGCGGTCCGCAGGGTGTGGACAGTGCGGCCGTCGCGGCGCAGGTCGAGGCGATCCTGAAGGGTTCCAGCCCGCTCAGCGCCCCGAGCGTGGCGGGGCTGAGCAAACCCGACGAGCAGATTCCCAACGCGAAGACCATCCAGGCCACCGGCGTCGCGATGCACATCCCCGTCCACGGGCAGGTCGTCGCGCTGGCAACAGCCATGCAGGAGAGTGAACTACGCAACATCCGCTACGGCGACCGGGACTCGCTCGGGCTGTTCCAGCAGCGGCCGTCGCAGGGCTGGGGCACGCCGGATCAGATCATGAATCCGGTGTACGCCTCGACAAAGTTCTACGAGGCGCTCAAGCAGGTCAGCGGCTGGGAGTCGATGACCGTCACCCAGGCCGCCCAGGCGGTGCAGCGCTCCGGCTTCCCCGACGCCTATGCCAAGTGGCAGCCCTTGGCGGAGGCGCTGCAGAAGGCCATCGCGCCGCTGCTCACCCCCACCGCCGACACCCCCGCCGCGGCAGCACCGACCCCGACGCCGTCACCGACGGTCGGCAGCACCCCGAGCCCCACGCCCGGCGGCGGGAGCTGCGGGACGCCGACGGCCGGTGGCGACGGCACCGACTTCGGGACGATCCCGCTCGGTTCGCTGCCGGCCGGGTACACCATCCCGACGGACGCGCCGCAGCCGGTGCAGACCGCGATCCGCTGGGCGCTCGGGCAGTTGGGCACCCCGTACCAGTGGGGCGGCACGTGCGCGAACTCGCACGGCGCGGACCCAATGGGCAGGTGCGACTGCTCCTCGCTGATGCAGGTGGCCTACCGGTCGGCAGGGATCTCGCTGGAGCGGACCACCTACGACCAGGTCAAGCAGGGCGCCGCCGTGTCGGCGGACGCACTCAAGCCGGGCGACCTGCTGTTCACCCGGGGCACCCCGGCCGTGCCGGAGCACGTCGGGATGTTCATCGGCTCGGGGCTGATCGTGCACGCCCCGAAGACCGGAGACGTGGTCAAGATCTCGACCCTCGCCTCGTGGCGGCCGGAGATCCTCGCGGCCCGCCGGGTCGTCTGACCCGCGCTCTTCTCCCCTCCCTCTTCCCCCTATTTCTCCGGGCTGCCTTGGCATGCCGTTAATCGAACTGGAGTTCCCCTTGTATCTCGCGGACGCCGTCGTACAGCTCGCCTACGACCCCGGCATCACCCCCAACGAGGGCGGCCTGCCCGGCCTTTCGGTCCTCAAGCAGGTCATGGGCTCGCTGAACCTCTTCGGCATCATCGCCGTCGTCGGCGCCCTGGCCGTGAGCGCCGGAGTATGGGCTTGGGGCCACCACAGCGGTGGACACCAGGCCGAGGCCAACGGCAAGAAGGGCGTGCTCGTCAGCGCCGGCGCCGCCCTGCTGCTGGGCGCCGCGATCGGCGTCGTGTCGTTCTTCTCGACGCTCGGAAGCCAGGTCAAGTAATGCAGAAACGTTCTTTCTCCGCTTCCCGCAGCGGGGTGTCCGGCGGCGCGCTGGTGCGCCGCCGGGCGCTGCTGGGCACGGCCGTCCTGGTGGTGCTCGTCGTCTGCTCCGGGATCCTGGCCTACGTCACCCGGGACGGCCGGAGCTCCCCCGAACATGCTGCTGCGGCCAGCTCGCCCGCGCCGGGCCCGTCGGGTTCGGTTTCGCCGGGCGCGCGCTCGGCCGCGCTTCCCGGGCCGCCGTCGACGCACGACCCGATCGCGTTCGCGAAGGCCGCCGCAGTGGCGCTGTGGTCGTACGACACCCGCTCGTCCTCCCAGCCCGAGCTGGTGGCCTCCCTTCACCGGTGGCTGACCGACGAGGGCCAGTACGCCGACGCGGACTCGGTCGACCGGCTGGTCCCGTCGCCCCTGCTCTGGGGGCGGATGGCCGACTCCGGGCAGTTCGCCACGGCGACCGCGGCGGAGGCGCACTTCCCGGAGTCGTTCACCCGGGCGCTGCAGGCGGATCCGGGGGCGATCTCGCAGGCGTACGTCTACGCCGTGACGGTCTCCGGGAAGCAGTCGATCTCCTGGAACGGTGCCCCGGCCGGCGGCGCCGAGGACCGCTCGGCCACGCTCGCCGTCCAGTGCCGTCCTGACCGCCCGTGTGCTCTGGCCGGTGTGCTGCCGGCCGTGGCGCCCTGAGCCCGGGAGGTACGCGTGGACATCTGCAACCTCCCGATGATCGCCCAGGTCTGCACCGTCGTCGACGGCATGAACTTCGTCAGCGACCCGGGCAAGAGCATCACCGACGGCATCGGCGCGTGGATCGCCAAGTCGATGGGTGAGCTGGCGGCCAGCGCCGTCGACCTGTGCGCGAAGGCGGTAGACGAGACCACCGCGATCGACCTGTCAGCGCCGTGGTTCAGGGACAACTACCAGCTGATCTTGCCGATCGGGCTGATCCTGACTGTGGGCACCTTCTGCGCGCAGCTGATCCTGGCCGCCTGGCGGCGGGACGAGCGGGCGCTGGCCAAGGCGGCGTGGGGCACGATGACCGGTGTGCTGTTCGCCTTCGGGGCGATCAGCTTCACCGCGGTAGCAGTGACGACGGTCGACGCCTTGTCGGCCGGGTTGTTCCAAGCGGCGCACACGAGCGTTGCCGACGCGGTCAGGCGCATGATCAAGGTCACCCAGTTCGGCGCCATGTTCCCGCTCGGCTGGGCGATTCCCGCCCTGGTCGCGGTCGGCAGCGCGATCGGGGCGTTCCTCTACTGGTGCGTGATGGTCGCGCGCAAGGTCGGCGTCCTGGTGCTGGTGGCGCTCGCGGCGTTCGCGGGTGCCAGCGGCGGCTGGGAGGTCGCCAAGCGGTGGCGGCGCGGCTGGATCGAGGCCACCGCCACCCTGATCGTCAGCAAGCTGCTGATGACGGTGGTCTTCCTCGTCGGCGTCTCCGCGCTCGGAAAGACGGACGCCAAGGACGGGATCGCCGCGCTGTCCGACGCCCTGGCCGGCGTCGTGATCATGGTCATGGTGCTGCTGTGCCCGTACGCCGTCTACAAGTTCGTCCACTGGGCGACGGACGGCGGTGGCCACGACGACGTGCACCGCACCGGCATGGCCGGGATGGCGACCGTGGCCGGGGCGGCGAAGACCGCGGGTTCCCTGGCCATGCAGTCCGGCATGGGAATGCCGGCGCCGCAGGGCCCGCCCCAGGTTCCCGGGGTCGGCGGTGGCGGCGGTGCGGCCTCCGGTATCGACCCGACTGGCCGGATCAGCGCGGAGGGGATCGACGCCGGTCCCGCGCAGCAGGCGACGAAGTTCCGCTTCGGCGAGGACCCGAACGCCGGCGGCGACCGCGGTCGTGCCCTGGTCACCCGGCCCGGCATCCCGTCGCTGATTACCCGGGCGTCCGCCGTAGGCGGCGCCGAGCGGTCGAAGTCCAACGGCGGCGAGGCAGCCCCGGCCCCGGCCGCCCCGCGTGTCCAGGGTGCCAACCTGGCAGACTCCGTCGCTCCGTCCGCTGCCGGAAGCTCTCCGGCTTCCGGTACGGCCTCGGCCCCGAGCGTTCCCGTTCCCCCGGCCCCGGTCGGCCCCGCCGTTCCCCCGCCGCCGGCACCGGCTGCTGGTAGTCCGGGCCCGGCGGGAGGCCCGGACCCGGGACGCTTCGTCTACCCGAACCGGACCGCCGAGCCCGGGTCCTGACCAGCATCCCCCTTCCCCGGGGTGGGCGGCCCAGCGCCGCCCGCCCCGGACCCACCATCCCCGAAGGAGCCCCGCGATGACGTCCAGAAGAGCGCCGCGCCCCCGCCCGCCGCCCGCACGCGCCTCCCTGGAACCCCGATGTCCTCCACCCCGAAGTCCGACGCCACCCCCGCGTCCGTCAAGTTCCCCCACCGCTCCAAGCGCGGCATCCTGCTCGGCCTCAGCGCCCCGCAGCTGGTCGCCTCCGCCACCACCGGCCTGCTGCTGCTCGCCGTCCTCACCACCCACGGCGTCACCGGCGCCCTCCAGCTCGTACCCGTCTGGGCCACGGTCGCCGTCGTCGTGTTCGTCCGTTACCGGGGCCGCACCCTCGCAGACTGGGCACCGGTCGCCGCCCGCTACGCGCTGCGCCGCCTGCGGGGCCAGCTACTCTGGCTCGCCCGCCCCTCCTCCCGGCCGGTGCGCGAGGGCCTGCTGCACCTTCCCGGCAGCGCGGCCAGCCTGCGCGTGGTCACCGCTCCGGACCACCGCTACGGCGCCGTCCACGACCCGCACGCCGGCACCCTCACCGCGATCGTCAAGGTCTCCTCCCGCGCCTACGCCCTGCTCGACCCCGGCACCCAGAACGCCAACGTCAACGGCTGGGGCCGCGCGCTCGCGGCCCTCGCCCGCACCGGCCAGGTCGCCCGCATCCAGGTCATCGAGCGCACCGTCCCCGACTCCGGCGACTCGCTGCGCCGCTACTGGGAGGAGCACGGCCGCCCCGACGCCCCGCTGGCCGGCGCCCTCTACGGCGAGCTGATCCAGAACGCCGGTCCCGCCGCGGCCCCGCACGAGGCCTACGTCGCCATCGCCCTCGACTTCAAGGGCGCCCGACGGCTCATCTCCCAGGCTGGCGGCGGCCTCACCGGTGCCTTCGCCGTCCTCGCCCAGCTGACGAGCTCGTTCGAGCAGTCCGCCCGCACCGCCGGCCTCAACCCCACCGGCTGGCTGTCCGCCACTGAGATCGCCGCCGTCGCCCGCACCGCCTACGACCCCAAGTCCCGCGCCGCCCTCGACCGCTGGTCCGAGGACGGGCGCCCCGGCGCTGCCCCGGCCGCCGCCGGACCGGTGGTCGTGGTGGAGAAGGCCGACCACATCTCGACCGACTCCGCCCACCACTCCACCTACTGGGTGGAGAACTGGCCGCGCACCGAGGTCAACCCCGGGTTCCTCCACCAGGTGCTGTTCGCCTCCGGGGTGCGCCGCACCGTCTCCCTGTCCTACGAGCCGCAGGACCTCGACTCGGCGATGCGCGACGTGCGCCGCAAGAAGGCCTCCGTCATCGCCGACTCCGCCGAGCGCGCCCGCAAGGGCCAGGTTTCCAGCGAGGCCGACTCCGTGGAGTACCAGGACATCCAGAACCGCGAGCGCCAGCTGATCGCCGGGCACGCCGACGTCGCCCTCACCGGTCTGCTGACCGTCTCGGCCGACACCGAGGACGAACTGCGCTCCGCCTGCGCCGTGGTGGAGACCGCCGCGGTGGGTGCCCAGCTCGACCTGCGTCCGCTCACCTGGCAGCAGGGCGAAGCGTTCACCGCCTCCGCGCTGCCGTTCGCCCTCGCCGCCTGATGCCGGCCCTCCCGCCTTCCGAAAGAGCACCCCGATGCCGGCCACCACCCCCGTCGCGCAGGACTTCGTCCCGTACGCGACCGCCGCGATCGACTTCCACCGCGCGCTCAACATCCCCACCGGCCCGCTGGTCGCTTCCCGCGCCGAACTCGACTCCCTGCACGAGCACGTGGTCTCGCTGCACGGCCTGCTCGACGCGCACACCCAGCGCACCAGCCCGCTGCTGCCCGGGGAGGGCGACCACCTCAAGGCCGCCCGCACCCGCCTGTGGCAGGCCGCCGACCACCTCCACGCCGCCTACCACAGCGCACCCCGGCCCGGCACCGGCGAAGTCCCGGCCCTCGACGCGTGCCGCGCCCGCCGGCCCGAGGGCGCGCCCGAGCTGACCATCTGCCGCCGCCACCAGCAGACCGCCCATCTGGTGCGCCGCCGCGCCACCCCCGCCGATCTGCACTCCCCGTTCACCGGCCTCGTCCGCCACTGACTTCCGGAACCCGTGATCATGTCCAGGAACCGCGCCACCGCTTCCCCGCTCTTCGTCCCGCGCAAGACCACCCGGGCCCAGCAGCGCGCCGCCCGCGCCGAGTTCGCCGAGGCCCGCACGAAGGCCCGCTCCGCCCAGGCCCCCTCCCGGCGCCGCAAACACGAGGGGCCCGACCCCGAGCTGCGACCCACATACCCCGCCTTCGGGCGCCCGGGTCCCGCCTCCGCCCGCGGCGGCAAGCTCCGCCTGCCCAAGCACCGCCTGACCACCGCCGTCGCGGGCGGTGCCTACCCGTTCCTGGCCGAGGCCGGCCTCGGCGCCGAGGGCGCCTTCATCGGCCGTGACCTCCACGCCGAAGGGTCCTTCTGCTTCGACCCCTTCACGCTCTACAACTCCGGCCGAATAGAAGGGTTCACGAACCCGAACGCGATCCTGTGCGGCGTCATCGGCATGGGCAAGAGCGCGCTCGCCAAGTCCATCGCCACCCGCTCCGTCGCCCACGGCTACAAGATCTACGTCCCCTCGGACCCGAAGGGCGAGTGGACCGGGCTGGCCCACGCCCTCGGCGGGCAGACCATCGCCCTCGGCCCCGGCCTCCCAGGGAGGCTCAACCCGCTGGACGCGCCGCAGCGTCCCGCCGAGGTGAGCGAGGAGGACTGGCGCACCGAGGTCCGCAAGCGCCGTCTGCTCCTGCTCGCGAGCCTCGCGGCCACCGTGCTCAAGCGCGACCTGCTGCCGATGGAGCACACCGGCCTCGACGTCGCCCTGGACCTGGCCGTCGCCGATGCCAAAGCTGCCGGCACGGTGCCGCTGCTCGGCGACATCGCTCTCGTCCTCGGCCGCCCCGAACGCCTCGACACCGCGCTCGGCGGCCAGGCCGGCGGCCTCGGCCACGCCACCGACGACCTCGCCCACGCCCTTCGCCGCCTGGTCCACGGCGACCTCAGCGGCATGTTCGACGCCCCGTCCACCGTCACGTTCGATCCGAACGCGCCGATGCTCTCCATCGACCTGTCCCGCCTGGGCAGCAGCGGCGACGACACCGCCCTCGTCCTCGCGATGACCTGCGCGAGCGCATGGATGGAGGCCGCCCTGGCCGACCCCTCCGGTGGCAGGAGGTGGGTGATTTACGACGAGGCGTGGCGGATCATGCGCCACGTCGGCCTGTTGGAGCGAATGCAGCAGCAGTGGAAGCTCTCGCGCGGGTTGGGAATCGCCAATCTTCTGATCTTGCACCGCCTGTCCGATCTGATGTCCGCGGGCGACGCCGGATCGCGAGGGCGGGTACTGGCCGAAGGCCTCCTGGCGGACTGCTCGACCCGGATCATCTACCGCCAGGAACCCGACCAGATCCCCGCCGCCATGGCCCTGCTCGGCCTCACCGGTGTCGAGGCCCAGGCCATCGCCGCCCTCACCCGCGGCCGGGGCCTGTGGAAGGTCGCCGCCCTCTCCTTCATCGTGCAGCACCTCCTCCACCCCATGGAAAAGCAGCTGTACGACACCGACTTCCGCATGGCCGCCTGACCGCCCCGGCCCTTCGAGAATCCTGAACTCACATGCCCAGCACCGACATCGAGTCCTACCTCGACCACTCCCACCTCACGGCAGCCGACTTCACGGCGTTCGAGCAGCTGCTCGCCGCCCAACGCGACCGCCGCCCGTACACCGATTCCGACTGGCACCTCGTGCTCAGCTCCACCGGCCGAGGCGGCGACGGGCGGTGGGAGTCCACCTACGCGCTGTTCCGCCCTGGCGGTGCCTTCGGCAACCCGGCGCCCGACGACGAGGCGTACGTGCGGGTGTACTTCGACGAGAACGGCCGGGCCCTGCCCGACCAGCCCCACCGACCCGCGCCCGTCCCGCCGTTCGCCGCAGAGCTGGCGGAGCACCTGCCCGGCTGGACCGTCCGGCCCAGCCCACTCGCCCCCGGCCGGGACCTCGCCGAACTCCGCAGCCAGGCCTGGGGGTGGGGACGGCTTCCCTGGAACACCGCCTCCGCCCCGCACACCGCCCTCACCCTCACCGGCCCGAACGGTGAACGCCTCCTCGCCGTGCGGACCGGCGCGGACGCCCCGCTCCTCGTCGGCGCGGCCCGGCCCGACAACGTGCCCGCCTACAACCCCAGGGCAGTACACCTGCCCGCGCCCGTCACCTTCCCCGCCGGCGCACCACCGGCTGCCTTGGCGGCCGAGCTCACCACCACCCTGGGGCCACGCTGCCAGCAGGCCGCCTGGCAGACCCGCGCGAGCGCCGCCACCCACGCTGTCGAGGCCCTGCGCCGTCTGAGCACCGCCTATATCCCGGCCCCCGGCGACCCCTGGGGCCACGGCGAGATCGGCTCCTTCGACTCCCAGGAGGACCGCAACCGCGCCGCCTGGCCGTACACCGAGACGCTCATCGACCAGGGCCTGTACCTCGTGGCCGGCATCCGTTCCGCAGCGACGATCGAGGACCACCTCGACCCCGCCATCGGCCCCGACCTGCGGCACCTCAACGTCAGTGAGACCGCGCTCGACCGACTCCGGGAGGTCCGGGACGGCTGGCGGGATGCGGCGGCCAGCATCATCGGTTCCCATCCCGCAGCCGACCGGGTCCGGATGCGCGCCGAAGACCTGCGCAACGCGGAGGCGTGGGCCTGCTCCTCGCGGATCGCGGACGGCCCACTCACCGCGCTGGCCAAGCACGTTGCACCAAAGATCGGCTTCCCCGCACCGGACCGCGAGGAGCAGGTCAAAGCGGCCATCGCCCGCTCCGCCAACGTCCTGGGCCAGAGCACCCCAGTCCCGGTGCCGGTGTCGGCACCGCTCCGGCCTGATGGACGGCACTCGACCCGGTGACCAGCCGCCCTACCACCGGAATCCGGCCGGGCCAAACCGCGGAATCCCTGCACCATCTGAGCCTCGACCCGCTACCCGAGGGCACCCGCCGCAGCCCTCCGGTCGGCCGGACCGCGCCACTGCCCCGGAAGGAGGCCTGCCGTTCCTCGCCCGAACAGACCTCGCTCCGCACCCCGGTCCCACCGTCCGTACCAGCGAAGCGGAGTCCCACCGTGCCTGCCGCCGAACCCACCCAGCTTCCCGACGTCGCCATCGGGCACCACCCGAACCACGGCATCGTCGCCTCCTTGCCCACCCAGTCCCCGGCCGCCCAGTGGATGCTGGAGCGCCTCGACTTCCAGCGTCTCCCTGACCACCCCACCCTCTACACGCTCACCAACCAGCACCGCGAGGCACCCGAACGCGCAGCGTGGGCCGCCAAGCTCCTCACCGACGCCGGCTACCGCGTCGACACCGACGTGGCCCTGGCCTCGGAGAACACCGGCAGGCACGAACGAGCACAGGCGCGGACGGCCGTCGTCGAGCCAACGCCCAGCCACCAGCCGGACCCCGGGCCCGACGTCGCCTTCGCCGAGCACCCGACCCTGGGCATCGTCGCCGCCGTCAACGACCACCTGCCCTTCAACCCGGGCATCTACCTGGATACCGACGGCTGGCGCTACCACCGGGACCTGGACGTCTACTTCCCGCCGGCCGGAACCCGGGCGGAGTCGCTCGACGTCGTGGCGCACACCGTCATGGGACTGCGGCGCGGCAGCTTCCAGGTCGCCCTGGAGCCCCGGCTCGCCGAGGACGTCGCCGCTCACCGCGCGGCGGTCCGACAGGCGTTCACCACGCACAGGTTCCGCATCGACGAGGCCGCACTCAACAGTCCGGCCCACCAGCCCGCTCCTGCCGCTGCTGCCGGCCCGCTCGGCGGCAACCGGCCGCCCGCGGCCGTCGACCCGCGCATCGCCTTCGCCCGCGCGCGCTGACCAACCCCGCTCCCCCTACCGCCTTGAGGAAACCCCCGTGTCTGCTGCCGCCACTCCCTCCGACGACACCCTGTTCCGCCGTACCGGCCACTTCTCTGTGCTCCCGCATCTCCCCCAGGAACCGGACGTGGTCTTCGCCGTCCACCCCAAGCTGGGCATCGTCGCCGCTCTCTGCGACCACCTGCCCGACGAGCCGGCCGAGATCCTCATCAAGGCCGGATGGCGTCACCTGGCGGACCTCGACATCTACCGCGCGCCCGCCGACGGCCTCGACGCCGTAGCCGAGGCCACCATCCGCCTCCGGCAGGGCCGGTACACCGTCGCCGTCGAGCCCGCCCTCACGGACACCGTCCTCGCCTGTGCCACCACCCGTGACCGCCACCGCTGACCGGCCAGCACCACAAACAAGGAGCAGACGAACATGGCCGTCAAGAAGATCTGGATGATCATCCACGCGTGCGGGCACGAGGCCGAGCGCGACCTCGGCGCCCGCCCGGCCGACCGGCGAGCCAGCTTCGCCGACTGGCTCGCGAAGCAGGACTGCACCGACTGCTGGCGTGCCGCCCAGGACAGCGACGAGACGGGCAAGGCGGAGTGGCTGGGGGCCAAGCGCGCCGCCGAACAGGCTGAGTCGGAAGCCTGGTCCCAGCAGTACCGGATGCCACCGCTGGAGGGCACCGACCGCGGCATCGCCTGGGGCATCCGGTGCCGCCACCAGGTCCTCGCCGCCGCCTACACCGCCCTCGTCCTCGACGCCGGCCTGCCGGAGCCGCAGTGGGAGCAGATCGAGAACCAGGCCCGCACGATCACCCGCGCCGGCTGGTGGATCGACCAGCGCACTTCCGAACCCGGCGACCTGCCCGAGCTTCTCGACGCGGCCGTGGACACCGACCGGCCGACCGAGAACCCCTTCGTGTGACCCCCCGGTGCTCTGCTCCCGGGCAGAGCACCGGCCGCCAACTCCCCTGCTGAGCCGCGAGTGGGCCGGCAGCGACAAGACCCCTGACGAGATCGTCGCGGCGCACGGCGTTCCCCCAAGCACCTCTGGAGGAGATCTCCCTCGGATGCCCTAGCCGCTTCTGCCCCGGGAGATTCGCGGCGACGACGGGCACTCGGCCCCGGCACCCCTGCCTGACAGCACCCGCAAGCGGCAGGGTCGATCATGCGATCGCCGCCGCGGCAGTCCGCTCGTCGCGTTTCGCGCAGCCCTCGTACGACGGTGGCGGGTGAGGGGCCCTGTCCTTCCTTCGTGCCGGTGGTGATGACGAGGCGTTCGGCGAGTCGCGCAGGCTCATCCCCTGGTCGCACATGTGGAGGGCGTGGGGATCTTGGACTCGTCGGCAAGGGAAGGGGCCGTGCCGACGGGAGGGGGGTCAGGTGCTGCCCCGGCCGGTGGTGTTGTCCCACAGGAAGGTTCCGGCGACGATGTCTCGCAGTCCGGCCACGTTGCGCCGGGCACCCGGCACCGGCGAGGGCGCCCGGCCGGGGTCGGCGGCGTGGCGTTCCAGCCGTTCGAACCGCTCGTAGCGGTCGCGCAGTATGCCCGCCAGTCGATGGAGGGCTGCGCCACGAGTGAGGCCCTCGGCAGTCTCCAGGACCAGGAGCAGGTTGTTCGCGAGGTCACCACGTGCCTTCTCCCGGTCGGCCGACACCACGTCGTTGTTGATCGCGACGATCTCGGCCCCGATCCGGCGCAGCTGTGACAGGTAGGGCATGTGCGCGACCAGGTCGTCGGCCTCGTCACCGTTGACCCGTTCCAGGAGGTCGTCGACGACGAGGGTCGAGGTGGTGCTCACGCGCCGGTGCAGACAGCGCTCTGCGCGTCCGGGGCCAGGGCGCGGCAGCGGTCGACGACCTCGGCGAACTGCCCGGCGAGGTAGCCCTTCCAGTGGTGCGCGGCGCGTGCGCGCCAGGCCGGGGACATGCCGGTGATGCTGCGGCGGAAGAGGTCGGCGAACGCGTGGACGACGGGGGGCTGCCCCGGGCCGGCGACGGGGACGGGGACGGGCCGGTCCAGGATCGCGGTCATCTCGCCGAGGAGCCGGGCCGAGCGGGCGGTGTCGCGGCCCAGTTCACCGTCGAAGAGGTCGTCGAAGGGTGCGAAGTACCAGCCCATCAGATCCGAGGCGAGGTCGAGTCCCTCCGCGGTGGCGTCGGGGTAGCACAGTCCGGCCAGTTCGCTGATCTTCCAGTCCCGCAGCTGGCGGTCGTTCGCCTGGCGGTCCTCGGCCAGGCCGAAGTGGTACATCCACGCGGAAATATGCTCGCGGGCCCGGTCCACGTGCGGGCTCATCCGCGCCGGCCACGGACAGCCGATCCCGGGTCCCGGACCCGGGATCGGTCGCCGGGCGGCGAGCGGGCGAGCGGCCGACGTCCCCAAACCCGATGGGCCAGGGGCCGTCCACACCCGCCCGGCTCCAAACGGACCATTGGCCGGTTCCGCCAGAGAGTTGTCATCCACCATGAACGCCTCCCAACACCGCGACCTCGTCAACAGGGCATCCCCCGTGAGGCGGACCGGGGCTCACCAGGCAGGCAGCGACACGTTGCCCATGGCCGTCATACTGCCCAGCCGCCCCGTCTCGCTTCTCCTGACACGCCGAGCACCAGGCTTACCTGTCCTGCGCTGCCGGCGCTCCTCTAGCCCCGTCCCCACACTTGTGCGCCAGGAAGGGCGCTGGGCCCGGCTGCACAACGACGAGTACTTCGCCCGTTTCGCCCGCGAAAAGTACAGCCGCGAAACCACGGCGCCTTGCAGCCCTGACGCCCGTGCGGCTCCCTCGGGGCCCGGCCGCCCGACGCCTACACCCGATCTCCGTCCTGGCCAAACCGCCGAATCCGCGGATTCTCTCTCTGCCAGCCCGCCCGCCGGGCCCTGCCGCCCGTCCGAGAGGGGACGCCGTGATCGCCCACCTGCAACGTGCCGCCACCACGGCCGCGCTGATCCCCTCCCTGTACGGCCTGGACGACGTCCGCGGCCGGCTGCGTCCCAGGCTGATCGGTGCCGACTACCGCGGTGCCGACAGTCAGCTGCCCCTGTTCGGCGACCCGCAGGAGGTCCTCGGCGGAGGCGTGCTCGACGCCCCGGCCCTGCGGATCGGCGCCCGGGCGCCCGAGCACCCGGTGTGGATGTGCTCGGTACGCTCCGACCCCCGCCACCCGGACCTGAGCGACGCCCAATGGGCCGACGTCGCCCGGCGCCTGGTCACCGCGACCGGGCTCGCCCCCGCCGACGACCCGAACGGCTGCCGGTGGGCCGCGATCCGCAACGGCGACCGGTCGGTGCACATCGTCGCCACCGTCGTACGCGAGGACGGATACATCCACAGCACCTACCGGGACCCCTTCCACGTGCAGGCCGAGTGCACCCGCATCGCCGCCGAACTCAGCCACCTCACCCGCACCGTCACCACCGCCAAGGACCACCGGATGCCCGTCATCACCATCAGCGCCGAGCCCAGCGGCAGCGTCGTCGCCACCGGCACCGGCGATGACCTGTCGGCCACCTTGCTCCGGCACGCCGGGTTCAAGCAGATCGACGACTGGCACGGCCGCCGCCACCGCCTGCCCACCACCACGCCCCGCCCCGACGCGGCCGCAATCGCCACCCACGCCGCCGAAATGCTGCGCGCCGCCCGCTACAGCGTCGTTGTCGACCCCCGGCTCGACACCGGCCGCCTGGCCACCCCGACCGACCCTCACGGCCTCAAGGTCACCGGCCAACAGGTCCTGCAGCTGACCGACCAGATCCGCGGCGCTTCGACCGCTACCGACGCCGCCGAGGCGCTCGACCAGATCCTCGACCCCGACGACGGCGTCCTCTCCCGGCTGCGGGAGGCCCTGGAAGCAGCGGCCGAACAGGTCACCGACCTGAACCCCGACGAGTACGAGCTGTCGGAGCGCTTCTCCTCGGCGGCCGAGTGGATCGGCAACGCCGAGGCCGAACTCACCGACGCCCTCGGTGATCTGTGCACGATCAGCGCTCCGTCCGCTCTGCCCGAGCCAAGCCAGCCGACGCAGGCCGCCGACACCCTGCGCGCCCGCGCCGCGCTCGGCCGCAGCCCCACCACCCCGGCCGCCAAGGCTCTGGGCCCGCTTGCCGGATCCGCCGCCACCGTGCAGCCGCCCGCACCAGCCGCATCGGTCGGACCCGCCGGCCGCACCCGCTGAAACGTTCCGCCAACCCGTCCCTAGGAGAGCAGCCCTGTGATCCGCACCAGAGCCGAGCGCGCCCCGCCCGCCGCCCGCTCGTACCTCCCGGGATCTCCTCTTGCCTGCCCCGCGCACGAGCGCGCCGTCGACCACCACCGGCACGGACGCGCTGCTCTACCTCCTGTTCGGCGTCCTCGGCGCCGCCCTCGCCTTCGGCGCCCTCGCCTGGCTGACCGGGAACGTCACCAACACCCTGGCCGGCTCCGGCCCGTGGGCGCCGTTCAGCGCCACCGACGCCCTGCTCCACGCCGAACGGCTGTGGCCCCACCTCAGCCCCACAGCCGTCCTGGTCGGCGCCCGCGTCGTCCCCGGCGCGCTCACCCTCACCTCCACCACCACCGTGCTCGTCCTGTGGCTGCGCCACCGCGCCGGGACGAAGAGCGGCATGGCCCGGCAGGCGGACATCGCGCCGCTACTGGACAAGGAGATCACCGCCAAGGCCCGCGGCCTGCGCCCGAGCCTGAAGAACGAGAAGGACGTAGCCCCGGCCGACCGCGGCATCCCCATCGGCACGCTCTCCCCGGGCAAGGCCGAGGTCCGCGCAAGCTGGGAGGACGTGATGGTCGCCATAATGGCGCCGCGCTCCGGTAAGACGAGCGGCATCGCGATCCCCGCGATCCTCGCCGCTCCCGGGCCGGTGCTGTTGACTTCGAACAAGGCTGCCAACGACGCCTACACTGCCTGTATCGACGCCCGTGCGAAGGTCGGCAGGGTCTGGACGCTGGACCCGCAGCAGATCGCGCACCACCCGCGCGAGATGTGGTGGGACATCCTCGCCGACGCCCGCGACCTCGCCGGAGCCAAACGCCTCGCCGGGCACTTCGTCACCGCTTCCGTCGACGAGTCCAGCGGCTCCGACTTCTGGAGCACGGCCGCGAGCAATACGCTGGGCGCGCTGTTCCTCGCCGCCGCGAGCCACCGCCGTCCGATCACCGACGTGCTGGCCTGGCTCGCCTCCCCGGCCGACCGCGCCCCCGTCGACCTGCTCGGCGACGCCGGCCACCACTCGGTCGCCGCCCAGCTCCAGGGCACCGTCACGGGTGCCACGGAGACGCGGGATGGCATCTATGAGACGGCGAGGCAGTACGCGAGCTGCCTGCTGGACCCGGAGATCGCCGCCTGGGTCACCCCCACGCCCGGCCTGCCGGAGTTCAAGCCGTTCGCCTTCGCCTCCTCCCGCGACACGCTGTTCCTGCTCAGCAAGGACGGCGGCGGCTCCGCCTCGGCCATCATCGCCGCGGCGGCCGACGCGGTGATGCGCGCCGCCGTCATCGTCGCCGAGCGCGACGGCGGCCGGCTCGACCCGCCTGCCCTGTGCGTCCTCGATGAAGCGGCAAACGTCTGCAAGATTTCGGACCTGCCGGACCTGTACTCCCACCTCGGGTCGCGCGGCGTCATCCCGATCACCATCCTGCAGTCCTATCGGCAGGGCCAGCGGTGCTGGGGTGAGGCTGGGATGGACGCGCTGTGGTCCGCGGCCACCGTGAAGGTGATCGGCAGCGGCATCGACGACGCCGACTTCGCGGACAAGCTGTCGAGGCAGATCGGCGAGCATGACGTTCAGACCGTCTCCGTCTCCAACTCCGACAGCGGCAAATCGACTTCGGTTTCGATGCGCACCGAGCGGGTCCTGCCGCCGGACGAGATCCGCGCGCTCCCCAAGGGCAAGATCCTGCTCTTCGCCACCGGCATGCGGGTGGCGATGCTCGACCTCAAGCCCTGGTACAAGGAGCGCTCGGCCAAGGAGATCGGCCCGGCCTCCGCCCGCGCCACCAAGGCCATCACCGAGCGCGCCCTCGCCAAGGCCAAACACGACCAGGACGGCTTCGCCCTCTCCGCCTGAGCGCCCCACCCGGCGGCGCCGGTCGATAGCGCTCCTCGGCCAACGCCGCGCCTCCTTCCCCTCTCCGCTCCACCGGTCGGCACCACATCCGCCCGCCCACACCAAGGAAGCCAGCATGAAGTCAACAACCTTTCCCGCACTGCGAGTTCTCTCACTCGGCGCCGGGGTTCAAAGCAGCACACTGCTGCTCCTGGCCGCCGAAGGCCATATCCCCGGACTGGACGTCGCGATCTTCGCCGACACCGGATGGGAACCAGCCTCGGTCTACGCACACCTCGACCGGATCGAGCGGGAGGTCGCCGAGCCCGCCGGCATCCCGGTCCTGCGGGTGTCCGCCGGCAACATCCGCGACGATGCCCTCAACCCGGACAAGCGCTTCGCCTCGATGCCGCTGCACATCCTCAACGCCGACGGCGGCGAGGGCATGTCGCGCAGGCAGTGCACCGTTATCTGCACCCTCCTCTCCTCGTTGATCGCGCTGATGGTCGCCGCGATCAAGGAGAAGGTCCGCGAACTGCTCGGCCACCCGTACCCGCAGCGGGTGCCCGCCGGGGTGTTCGTGGAGCAGTGGATCGGCATCAGCACCGACGAGGTGCACCGGGCGAAGGACGCCGACGTCGCCTACATGAAGAATCGCTTCCCCCTGATCGAGCAGGGCTTCTCCCGCGCGGACTGCCTGCGGCTGCTGCGCTCGCGCGGCTTCGAGTCCACCCCGAAGTCGAGCTGCCTGGGATGTCCGTACCACGGCAACGCCCAGTGGCGGGCGCTGCGCGATGATTCGCCCGCGGAGTGGCAGGACGTCGTCGCCTTCGACCGTGCGATCCGCAGCGGCAACGCGCGGGCGACGGCAGAGGGCACGCCGCTGCTCGGGCAGGCGTACCTGCACCGCAGCCGCCGCCCGCTGGAGGAGGCGCCGATCGACCGCGTCACCGCGCACGAGTGGGCCAGGCGGCAGACCGACGTCTTCGACGCCATCGCCGACGCCGAGCTGGAGGGCCGGCGACCCGGACGGCTGCTCGCCCTGGGCCTGCCGCTCGGGCGCGCCCGTCGCCTCCGACTTCGCCCTCGCCGCCTAAGACCGTGTCCTATGTGGTGTGGCGAGTCAGGCGTTTGTAGCAGCAGAGGGTGGCGGCGAGGCCCAGGAAGGCCAGGTAGTTGCGGGGGTCG
>NZ_JBHXEM010000166.1:0-16857 GCF_042724755.1 Kitasatospora sp. NPDC127067
CCGGTGTCTTCCGGGGCTTGACGCCCTGTCCGACGTTTCAAACTCTAGCCGATCCCCGCTCCGAAAAGCGAATCCGACCGCAATCCGATAAAACGTGCACGCCGAATAAGCACCAGGTCGGGACGCGAAAAGCGAAAACGACCGGCACGAACCGGAAGTGGTGTTTCTGGGGATTGGCCGCTCCGGGACCGTCCGCGCCGATGCGTGTCCGGTGCTCCCTGCCGAGCGACTAGGAAACACTACCCCTGTCCGGGGTCGAAGGCAAACCCGTCCCGGAGACGGTGCGGGTGCAGAGCGCCCGCCCGGGCTTCACGTACGCGCCGTTGGGGTGGTCGTTGCCGGTGACCCACTGGCGCGCGGTGGCCTCGTCGCGGCCGCCGTCGCGGTGCCGCCGGAGCAGACGCTCCTCGCGGACCTCGTCATCCGTGTGTACGTACCAGAGCTCGCGCAGGAGTCGGCGGGCATCGGACCAAGGCGTGTCGGCGGAGGCGAGGTAGTTGCCCTCGGTGATGACGAGCCGGGTGTGCGGGCGGACCACGTGGCGGGCGGCGACCGGTTCGTCCAGGGTGCGGTCGAAGTCCGGGACGTAGATGTCCTGGAACCGGTCGCCGGCGATGCGGCGCAGCAGGGCGAGGTAGCCGTGGGCGTCGAAGGTGACCGGGGCGCCCTTGCGGTGGGTCAGGCCGAGGCGGTCGAGCTGGGCGCCGGAGAGGTGGAAGCCGTCGAGCGGGACGTAGGCGGCGGTGCCGGGGCCTTCGGCACGCTCGACCTCGGCGACCAGGTGGCGGGCCAGGGTGGACTTGCCGGCGCCGGGCGGGCCGGCAAGTCCCAGGATCGTGCGGGCGTTGCTGCCCGGGCCGCGGAGGAAAGCGAGGGCAAGGGCGGTGAGGCGGTCCTCGTTCATGGCCGCACCTTACTGAGCACGCCCGTATTACTGAGCACACCCGTGCTCGGCGCGGCCCCGTGCCGAGCACGAGGGCCGTGCCTGGCACGGAGCCGCCGGGCCGAACCGGCTCAGCGTTCGGCGAGGGCGGGCAGGTCCAGGGTGAGGGTGCCGGCGTCGGCGTCGAGCAGGGCGGGAACGCCGAGCGGGACGGTGAGGGTGGACGGGCAGTGGCCGAAGCCCAGTTCCCAGAGCACGGGGACGCCGAGCCCGCCGAGCCGGTCGAGCATCACGTCCCGGACCCGTTCCGGCCGTCCGCAGCCCTCCCAGGAGCCGAGGGCGACACCGGCCACGCCGTCGAGGGCACCGGAGCGCAGGAGCTGGGTGAGCAGGCGGTCGAGCTGGTAGGGGTGCTCGTTCACGTCTTCGAGCAGCAGGATGCCTCCTTCGTACGAGGCCCGGGCGGCGGGCGTGCCGCGCTCGGCGGTGAGGACGTGGAGGCAGCCGCCGGCCGTGACGCCGCGGGCCCGGCCGGGGACGAGCGGGGCGGCGGTGGGTGAGGTGAGGACGGTGACGGCGGCGGGGTCGAAGAGGGTGCGGCGGAGGTGCTCGGCGGTCGGGCCGTCGGAGACGAAGGAGGCCCCGGCGGCCAGCGGTCCGTACAGGGTGGCGAGGCCGAGGCGCTGGGCGAACGCCTCGTGCAGGGAGCTGACGTCGCTGAAGCCGATGAAGGGCTTGGGCCCGGCGGCGCGCATCGCGGTCCAGTCGAGCAGGTCGGCCATGCGGTGCACGCCGTACCCGCCGCGGGCGCAGATGACGGCGTCGACGGTGGGGTCGAGCCAGGCGTTCCGGAGGTCGGCGGCGCGGTCCGCGTCGGTGCCGGCCAGGTAGCCGAGGGAGGGGTGGGTGTCGAGGACGTGCGGGGCGACGGTGACGCGCAGCCCCCAGGAGCGGAGGATCGCGCACCCGGCGGTGAGGCGCGCCGCGTCGATCGGGCCGCTGGGCGCGACGACGGCGATGTGGTCGCCGGGGCGCAGGTGCGGCGGGCGGGTCAGCCCCTGGCCGGGTGCGGTCGGGTGCTGGTCCATGGGCCGGGCCACCTTTCGGGCGCGGGAGCGGGGTGCGGGCGGTCGCGCTGTGGCCGCGACCGCCCGGTGACGATATGCCCCGTGTCAACCGGCCGATGTCCGCGGGAGGCGGTCCGCTGTCCGGACGGCTTCGGCGGGCTCCGGCGGGTGAGCGCTCTTCAGATGGCCGCCCCCATCACCTCCCGGACCTCGGCGAGGGTGGCGTCGGCGACGGCGTTGGCCCGCTCGGCGCCGTCGCGCAGGACCTGCCGCAGGTGGCCCCGGTCGACGGCGAGTTCGGCGCGGCGGGCGCGCATCGGGCGGAGGAACTCGTTGACGGACTCCGTGACGGTGCGCTTGAGCGCGGCGGCGCCGCCGTCGCCGATCTCCTCGGCGACGGCCTCGGGGGCGCGGTCCTGGCAGAGCGCGGCGAGCAGGACGAGGCTGGAGACCTCGGGACGGTTGACCGGGTCGTAGCCGATCCGGCGGTCGGCGTCGGTCCTGGTGCCGCGGATGATCCGGGCGGTCTCGTCCTCGGTGGCGCCGAGGGCGACCGCGTTGCCCCGGCTCTTGCTCATCTTGCCGCCGTCGGTGCCGAGCAGCATCGGGGCGTCGGAGAGCAGGGCCTGCGGTCGGGGGAAGACGGCGCTGCCGTCGGCGTGCGGGTAGCGCTCGTTGAAGCGGCGGGCGACGGTGCGGGCGACTTCGAGGTGGGGCAGCTGGTCCTGGCCGACCGGGACCAGGTCGGCCTTGCAGAAGAGGATGTCGGCCGCCTGGTGGATGGGGTAGGTGAACATCAGCCCGCTGACGGCGGCCTGCCGGGAGTGGGCGATCTCGTCCTTGACGGTGGGGTTGCGCCCCAGTTCGGCGACGCTGACCAGGCTGAGGAAGGGGAGCAGCAGCTGGTTGAGGGCGGGGACGGCGCTGTGCGGGAAGATCGTCGCCCGCTCGGGGTCGAGGCCGGCGGCGAGGTAGTCGAGGACGAGGTTCTCGGTGTGCTCGGTGAGCCGGTCGGCGAGGTCGCGGTCGGTGATGACCTGGTAGTCGGCGACCACGACGAACATCTCGACTCCCTGGTCCTGGAGCCGGACCCGGTTGCGCAGGGTGCCGAAGTAGTGGCCGAGGTGGAGCGGTCCGGTGGGCCGGTCCCCGGTGAGGACGCGGTGGGCGGTCGGATCGTCGACCGGAGCGGACGGAACGGACGTGTCGGCGGCGGCGGTCGCGAGAGCGGTGCTCGCGGAAGCGGTGGTCGCAGTGGTGGTCGCAGTGGTCACGGCGGCGGTGGTCAAGGTCTCTCTCCTCGGTGCGGCGGCGGTGGCGGCCGTCCGGGGCGAGGGACCCGTCCTGCGGGGAAACGCAGCAGGGCCGTCCATCCCGGACGGCCCTGGTCAGGCGAGTGTGGTGGCCGTCCTAGGACGGCCACCAGCACAGGCCCACGAAGCGCTTCATGCAGCCCACAGTAACGGCGTCAGTCCTCCACGACCAGTGCCGGGGTGTCCTTGTGCAGCGTCTCGCCGCGGAAGAACTCCGGCCGGATGAAGCCGTACCAGGTCATCAGCGCGGCGCCGAGCAGCAGGATGCCGACGCCGATCACGAAGACCGAGCCGATGCCGAAGACCGAACCGCTGCCGTAGTCGGGGTCCCAGGCGTCGGTGAGGGTCTGGAGGAAGACCGCGGTGAGCAGCACGCCGCCGAGGAGCGGGGCGGCGCCCTTGAGCAGCAGGTCGCGGACACCGCCGCGCAGCGAGCGGCGGAAGTACCAGACGCACGCGAAGGCGGTCAGCGCGTAGTAGAAGCAGATCATCAGGCCGAGCGCCAGGATGGTGTCCTGGACGACGTTCTCGCTGATCAGGCTCATCCCGACGTAGAAGACCGCGGTGGCGATGCCCGCCGCGACGGTGGCGTAGCCGGGGGTGCGGAAGCGCGGGTGGACGGCGCCGAAGCGCGGCGGCACGGCGCGGTAGGCACTCATCGCGAGCAGGGTGCGGGCCACCGGGATGAAGGTGGTCTGCAGGCTGGCGGCGGCGCTGGCGACGACGGCCAGGAAGAGCAGGATGCTCCACGGCGAGCCGAGCACCGGACGGGCCAGTGCCGCGAAGACGTTGTCGGCGGTGGCCGGGTTGCCGAGGCCGTTGCCGGTGCTGCCGACGCCCGCGAACATCTGGGAGGCGATCGCGACCAGCAGGTACGAGCCGACCAGGGTGACCATCGAGATCATCGCGGCGCGGCCGGGGGTCTTGGCGCTGCCCTGGGTCTCCTCGTTCATGGTCAGGCAGGTGTCCCAGCCCCAGTACATGAAGATCGACAGCGACAGTCCGGCGGTGAACGCGCTGAACGAGCTGACCTGGAGCGGGTTGAGCCAGGAGAAGGAGAAGCCGATCGAGTCGGGCAGGTCACCGGAGGCGGCCTTGCCGATGGCGATGGCGGAGAAGAGCAGCAGCACGGCCAGTTGGAGGCCGACCAGGCTGTACTGGAACCACTTGGTGGCGGTCATCCCCCGGTAGCTCATCGCGGTGGCGCCGGCGATCAGCAGGACCACGGTGAGCAGGTGGACGGCCTTGTTCTGGTCGAGTTCGGTGACCCAGCCGCTGCCGGTCATCTCCCCGAGCATCAGGTACAGGAAGTCGGTCGCGACCCCGGCCAGGTTGGAGAGCACGATGATGGTCGCCACCGTCAGCCCCCAGCCGGCCATCCAGCCGACCCGGGGGCCGAAGGCCCGGACGCCCCAGGTGAAGGACGTGCCGCAGTCCGGGAAGTCCTTGTTCAGCTCCTTGTACGCGAACGCGACGAGCAGCATCGGCAGGAAGCCCGCCAGGAACACCGCGGGCATCTGGACGCCGACCGCGGTGACGGTCGGTCCGAGTGTCGCTGTCAGGCAGTAGACCGGGGCGACCGTCGAGACGCCCAGCACCACACTGCTCAGCAGGCCGACGGAACCGCCCCGTAGACCCTTGTCCCCCGCTCCCCCAGCGGTCCCCTGACTGCCGGGGACTCCACCACTGATGCCACTGACCGGGGCACCCTGCGGAGCGCCGGGCGCCATTGCCCGGCCGCTGCTCGTGTGCTCTGAGAGCTGCTGATCAAACACCAGCGCACCCTAGAGGCGAGCATGGAAGGTTGAGTAGACCAACCCTTGGTGATCTAAACCACTTACTTCGATTCGTTCGCCTGAAGGCCGCTGGGGTTGCTGTATTTACGGCCTGTTCATCCATGTACCTTTGTTTCAAAGGAGTTGGGCCAAGAAATTTTCTCCCTTTTGCCAAGGTTCGGCATAGTTTGCCCCTCCGGCGCGGACGGCCCGCGACCCCGTCTCCCTCCCATCGGATAGGTTTGCCTAACCTAAATTCGATCGTGAAAGGAGCGTCGCGTGCCCCCCACCTCCGACGACCTGGCCCTCGCCCCCCGCACCGCGACCCGCCGCAGGTTCCTCACCGCCGGGATCGCCGGAGGTGCCGTGCTCGGCCTCGGCGGACTGCTCACCGCCTGCGGCAGCTCGGGCGGCTCGGGCGGCGCGGGTGGATCGGGCGGCAGCGGCGGTTCGGCCCCGGCCGGCGGCGGCTCCTCCCCGAACCAGAAGTCGGTCAAGCAGGGCGGCGACGACTACGCGGCCGTGATCGAGAAGATGAAGGGCTTCGGCACCGACGCCGCCCCCGGCGTCTACCCGCGCACCCTCCGGCACGCGATGGGCGAGACCGTCATCCCGGCCAGGCCCACCCGGGTCGTGGTGCTCGACACCGGCGAGCTCGACAACGTCGTCGCCCTCGGCGTCCAGCCGGTCGGCGTCGTGTACACCGACGGTTCCAAGTCCCTGCCGTCCTACCTCAAGGACAAGGCAGGCAGCCCCGCCGCCGTCGGCACCATCAACAGCCTCAACCTGGAGGCCATCGCCGCGCTCAAGCCGGACCTGATCCTCGGCAGCCAGCTGCGGGCCCAGGACCAGTACGCCCAGCTGTCCAAGATCGCGCCGACCGTCTTCTCGCTGCGCCCCGGCTACCCCTGGAAGCAGAACTTCCTGCTCAACGCGAGTGCGTTCGGCCTGGAGGCCGAGGCCAAGGCGCAGCTCGACGCGTACCAGGCGGCGGCCGCGGCGATCGGCGCGAAGCTCGGCGACAAGCGGCCCACCATCACTCCGCTGCGCTTCATGCCGGGCCGGACCCGGCTCTACGCCGAGCTCTCCTTCATCGGCACCATCCTCACCGACGTGCCGCTGCCGCAGCCCGGGATCGAGCAGGTCCAGGAGCTCGCGGTGGAGGTCAGCCCGGAGCAGATCGACAAGGCCGACGCCGACTGGATCTTCTACGGCGTGTACGGAAGCCCCAGCTCGACCAACCAGGACGCGGTGCTGGGCGGCGCGCTCTGGAAGACGCTCGGTGCGGTCAAGTCCGGTCAGGCCCGGCCGGTTTCGGACGAGACCTGGTTCCTCGGGCTCGGCGTCATGGCGGCGAACGCGGTGCTCGCCGACCTCAAGGGCTTTGTCGCGCCCGCTGGTTGATCTCCCGGTCGGTCCTTGACCGGCCCGAGGGCGGGTCGCTCGCCGGTCGCTCGGCCGATCCCGCCCGGCGGGGCGGGATCGGGGCCCGCGGGCAGAACACGGCGCCGTTCCGGTCGTGTGGCAACGGTGTTCGCCCTGCGCGGTCTTGGGCGATCCCGGGGTGATCCCACGACGATCCCGCGGTGGTATCGCGCACACCGTCGGGTTCGACGCTTGGAGCTGATCGCGTGGTGCGGGAGGATCGTCGGGACCGTTCCCCGAAGGGCCCGCAGATGACTTCGCTCCACCCCGCCGCAACCGACCCGTCCCTGCCCGGCCCGCCCGGGGACAGCGCCGGATCCTCACCCCCGCCCGCCGTGCCGGGCCCGCCCGCCGCGGCCGTCCCGGTGTGCTCGATCGCCACCGTCGTCGAGCCCGGTGCGGCCGTGCCCGGCTTCCCGGAGGGAGGGGCGTGCCGGACCGGCCCGGCACGCCTCGACTCGGTGCCGCAGCCGCGCAGCCGGTACGACGCGGAGGCGGCGACCGTCCCGCCGGCGGACGCGTGCCGTCGACCGGTCGCGGAGGTACCGGCCCCGCCCGGCGTGGACGCGGAGACCGAGGACGGTCCGGCCGCTCCCGGCGCATCCGACGAGCGTGCCGCCGCGGCACCCGACGCCCTCCACGGGCCGGACGGAACCGAGACCGGGTTCGTCCGGTTCGGGTCCGCCGCCGCACCCTCGGAGGCCGGCCCGTCCGTGCCGACGCAGCGCACGATGCGCGAAG
The DNA here is from genome assembly GCF_042724755.1 of Kitasatospora sp. NPDC127067. NCBI lineage: Bacteria > Bacillati > Actinomycetota > Actinomycetes > Kitasatosporales > Streptomycetaceae > Kitasatospora > Kitasatospora sp. NPDC127067. The sequence continues at coordinate 7,205 of NZ_JBHXEM010000166.1, forward strand.
AGCCGCGGATCCTGGGATCCCGGCGGCCGTCGCCCTCACGGCGACTGCGCCGGATGCACCCGCAGGCCGCCCAGAGCGGGCAGGGGGCGACCGCACGGGAGACGGCCGCGTCCGGCCCGACCGGAACGGGCCTGCCGGGTACCACCGACCGGGCCGACCAACGGGGCGGCGAACGGGGCGAACGGGCCGCCGCGACGGGAGCGGCGGCGCAGGGACCGTCGTTCGGAACCGGAGCTCCCCGAACCGGAGCTCCCCGAGCCGGGGCCCTCGATGCCGGCTCCGGAACCGGCATCGCCATCGGGAGCTCTGCCGGGACCGACCCCGCCGCCGTCGACCGCTCTGCCGTCGACGGCACCGTCGGCCCCTCCGCCGGGGCCTCCGCCGGGGCCTCGTGGGCCGAACCGCCGCTCGGCATCCTGATCGGCGCCGGCCCGGGGCCCACCGAGGCCCTCGGTCGGCCGGAGGAACGGGCACCGGTACGGGTGGCGGCCCGGCCGATCCGGGTCGGCCGCGGCACCTGCCTGGTGGTGCTGCCCTCCTGGCGGCCCGCCATCGCCGTCTCGGTGCCGACCGACCAGCTGCTGTCTTCGACCGGGCTCGCGGCCGACCAACTGGTCGGCGCCCCGCTGACGGTGCTGATGAACCCCGCCGCGCTGCACGACCGGGAGCTGGAACTGCACGGCTGGGAGCCCGGTCCGGCCGCGCGGACCCGGCGCGGCGGGCGCGGGTAGCCGCTCCACCGGGCGCCGTTCGGTGCCGGGCCGCGCGGGCCCGACAGGCCGGGAGGGCGCCTGGCCGCACAGGTCCAGCGGGCCCAGCGGCGCTAGCGGGCCCGACGGGTGACCGGGACGTTCGGGACGTATCCGAGGTCGACCGGCACCGGCGGTCGACCGTCCACGGCCCAGCCCGCGCGGACCGTGCCCAGCAGTTCCGGCAGCGCGGGCGGCCAGAGCGCGTCGGCGTTCTCGTCGGCGAGGTCGGCCGGGGTCCACCAGCGCCAGTCCAGGATCCGGTCGACCGCGTGCACCGCGCTGACGTCGCCGACCGGGCCGCGGTGCGGCCCTGCGGTGAGGTAGATGTGCTCGTGCTGGCGGACCGGGGTGCCGTGCCAGGTGAAGTCGTGCTCCCAGGTGCAGAGCAGCGGGCCGGGTTCGAGGTCGCTCCAGCCCGTCTCCTCCCACAGCTCGCGCCGGGCGCCGTCCCACGGGGTCTCGCCCCGCTCCAGTCCGCCGCCCGGCATGGTCCAGTGCACGCCGACCTCGTCGTTGTCCGAACGGAGCAGGAAGACCGAGCCGTTCTCGTCCAGGACCACCGTGCGGGCGGCCTGCCTCGGCCTGCGCTTGCGGGAGCTCAGCAGATTTCGCATCGGGTCACTCTCGCAGTGGCCGACCGGGGCGTCGAGCGGATTCGGCACTCCGGTCGGGTGCTCGGGTCGGCCGGTCCGTCGTGGCGGGCCCGGGATCAGCCCGCCGACCGTACTCTGACGGCCATGCCCGTACCCGCGATCATCTTCCCCGCCGATCCGCTCAACCCGCGCCGGCCCGACCCGCACTTCGCCTGGGAGGCCAGGATGCTGCGGGAGTTGGGCGGCGAGCACCATCTGGTCGACCACGACGGGCTGCTCGCCGGGCGGGCCGAGGAGGCCGTCCGACGGGTACCGGCGGACAGCGGGCCGCTCTGGTACCGGGGTTGGATGCTGCCCACCGCCCGGTACGCCGACTTCTCCGCAGCGCTCACCGCCCGCGGCGGCACCCTGCTGACCAGCCCGCCCGGATACGCGGCGGCCCACGAACTGCCCGGCTGGTACGACGTGTTCGAGGGTGCGACGCCGGCCAGCGCGTGGATCCCGTCGGAGGGGCCGGTGGTGCCCGGGCCCGAGGAACTGGCGGAGGCCGCGGCCCGGCTCGGCGGGCACGGGCCGGCGATCGTCAAGGACTACGTGAAGTCGCGCAAGCACGAGTGGCACGAGGCCTGCTACGTGCCCGAGTTGGCCGACCTGGCGGCCGTCGGGCGGGTGGTGGAACGGTTCGTCGAGCTGCAGGGCGAGTTCCTGGCGGGCGGCGTGGTGCTGCGGCGGTACGAGGAGTTCGAGGGCGCGGGCGTCCCGGCGGGGCCGGCCGGCGCGAACGGCACCGACCGCGCGGCCGACGCGAGCGGGGTGTCCGGTGCCGCCGGTGCGGCCGGCCCGGAGCGCGCCGACGGCGACGCGCCGGGCACCGGCGGGCGGCCCGTGGAGGCCCGGGTGTGGTGGCTGGACGGCCGGCCCGTCCTGGTCGGACCGCACCCGGACGCCCCGCGCCGGACCGTCGAACCCGACCTCACCGATGTCCCGGCGCTGGTCCGCAGGCTCGGCTGCCGCTTCGTCACCACCGACCTCGCCAGCCGGGCGGACGGCTCCGGCTGGCGGGTGGTCGAGGTCGGCGACGGGCAGGTGAGCGACCTGCCGCGCGGGATCGACGCCTCGGGACTGCTGGCCTCGCTGATCGCCGCCTGACGGTTCGTACGAAGGACCGCCGGACGGGACGTGGAGGTTCGAGGTCGCAGAGGTTCAGGGTCGCAGAGGTTCGGGATCGCGGCCGGCCGGGGGCCGGCTTGACGCCGCCCCCGGGCCCGGGTGCGGGGCGGCCTATCCGGCGGCCACGGCCTCGGCCGCCGGGTGGCCGTCGGCGATGAACGCCCGCCAGAGCCGGCTGTAGGTGCCGCCCAGGGCGAGCAGTTCGGCGTGCGTACCGTCCTCGACCACCCGGCCGTGGTCCAGCACGACCACCCGGTCGGCACGCTCGGCGGTGGTCAGGCGGTGGGCGATGACCAGGGTGGTCCGTCCGCCGCTGAGCCGGTCCGCGGCCTGGTTGACCGCGGCCTCGGTGGCCAGGTCGAGCGCCGCGGTGGCCTCGTCGAGCAGCAGGATGTCCGGATCGACCAGCTCCGCCCGGGCCAGCGCGATCAGCTGGCGCTGACCCGCCGAGAGGTTGCGCCCGCGGCCGGCCACCTCGTGGTCGTAGCCGCCCGAGAGCCGGACGATCATGTCGTGCGCGCCGACCGCCCGGGCCGCCGCCTCCACCTCGGCCGCCGAGGCGCCCGGCCGGCCGTAGGCGATGGCCTCGCGGACCGTGCCCGCGAACAGGTACGCCTCCTGCGGCACCACACCCAGGCGGTGGCGATACTGCGCCAGGTCGTAGCGGGTGAGGTCGACCCCGTCCACCCGGACGGTGCCCTCCGTCGCGTCGTAGAACCGGGCGACCAGCTTCACCAGCGTCGACTTTCCGGCGCCGGTCTCGCCGACCAGCGCCACCGTCTGCCCGGCCGGGATGTGCAGGTCCACGCCGCTCAGCACGGTCGGGGCGCCGTCCGCACCGCCGTTGTAGGCGAAGCCGACGCCCTCGAAGGAGATCTCGCCGCGCAGGCCCTTGACCACGGGGACCGGGTCGGCCGCCTCGGCGGTGGTGGTCGGGGTGCGCAGCAGCTCGCGGATGCGGCCGAGGCCCACCGAGGCCTGCTGGTACCCGTCGAACACCTGGGACAGCTGGTTGACCGGCGCGAAGAACAGGTCGATGTAGAGCAGGTACGCGACCAGCGCGCCGACCGTCAGCGTCCCGGCGTCGACCCGGGCCGCGCCGACGATCAGCACCAGCGCGGCGGCCACGCTGGAGAGGAACTGGACGAACGGGAAGTACAGCGAGATGTAGAGCTGGGCCCTGACCCGGGCCTCGCGGTAGGCGATGCCCCGGGCCACGAAGCGGTCGGTGTTGGTGTCCAGGCGGCGGAACGCCTGGACGATCCGCATGCCGGCCACGTTCTCCTGGAGGTCGGCGTTGACGGTGCCGATCAGGTCGCGGGAGCGCTCGTACTGGTCCTTGGACTTCTTGCGGAACACCAGGGTGGCGATCACCAGCAGTGGCAGGACGGCGAAAACCACCAGTGCCAGGCCGGCGTCGATGATCAGCAGGGCGGCGAAGATCCCGGCGAAGGTCAGCAGGCTGACCACCGCGGTGACCATGCCGGTCTGGAGGAAGGAGGTCAGCGAGTCCAGGTCGGTGGTCATCCGGGTCATGATCCGGCCGGTCAGCTCGCGCTCGTAGTAGTCCAGGCCGAGCCGGTTGAGGTGGGCGAAGATCTTGAGCCGGAGCGTGTAGAGGACGCGCTCGCCGGTACGGCCGCTGACCCGGTTCTCCGCGCCCTGCACCACCCAGTCCAGCAGCACCACGACGAGTGCGGTGAGCGAGGCGACCGCGACGCCGGACATCAGGCCCTTGCGGACGCCGTCGTCGATGCCGTGCCGGATCAGCACCGGCAGCACCAGTCCGGCCGCCGCGTCCAGGGCTACCAGCACGAGGGCGATGAGCAGCGGGGTGCGGAAGGAGCGCAGCAGGCGGCGCAGGGTGAAGTCGGGGTCGCCGGCCTCGGCCTCGGCGCGGGGGACGTCCGGGGTGTCGGAGGCCGGCGGCAGGGCCGCGACCCGGTCCAGCAGGTCGGGGTCGGCGGTGCGGGCGGCCTTGGCCAGGGCGGGGGTGGGGAGGACGGGGGTCGCCCGGGTTCCGGTGGTTCCCGCGGTGTCGTCGGTGTCGTCGGTTCCGGGAGTGGCCCGGGTTCCGGCGGTGTCGTCGGTTCCGGCGGTGCCGGGAGCGCCGTCGGTGGGAGTGCCGTCGGCGGCCCGCTGCCCGGTTGCCCGCCCGGGCTTCGCCGGGGCCGCCGCCGGGGACACCGGTTCATCGGATGCCGGTTCGGGGGTGGAGTGCCGGTCGGCGGAGCCGGCCTCGGGGTCGGTGATCAGGGCCCGGTACTGGGGACATCGGGCTTCGAGTTCCTCGTGCGTTCCGAGGTCCAGCAGCCGGCCGCGCTCCAGGACGGCGATCCGGTCGGCGAGTTGGAGGGTCGAGCGGCGGTGGGCGATCAGCAGCGTGGTGCGGCCGGTCATCACCGAGCGCAGCGCGTCGTGGATCTCCGCCTCGATCTGCGGGTCCACCGCCGAGGTGGCGTCGTCCAGCAGCAGGATCCGGGGGTCGGTGAGGATCGCCCGGGCCAGTGCGATGCGCTGGCGCTGGCCGCCGGAGAGGGTCAGGCCCTGCTCGCCGACCTTGGTGTCGTAGCCGTCCGGCAGCGCGCGGACGAACTCGTCGGCCTGGGCGGCGCGGGCTGCGGCGACCACCTGTTCGTCCGTCGCGTCCGGACGGCCGTAGGCGATGTTGGTGCGGACCGACTCGGAGAAGAGGAAGCTCTCCTCGGGGACGATGCCGACCGTCGCGCGGACCGAGTCCAGGGTGAGGTCGCGCAGGTCGTGGCCGTACAGGCGGACGGTGCCGGAGGCGGGGTCGTAGAAGCGGGGCACCAGCTGGGCCACCGTCGACTTGCCGGAGCCGGAAGCGCCGACCAGGGCGAGGGTCTCGCCGGGGGCCAGCTTCAGGCTGAGGCCGTGCAGGACGGGGGCGGGGTGCTCGGGGTCGTAGCGGAACTCGACCCGGTCGAATTCCAGGGCGACGTCGGGGGTCCGCGGGCCGACGGGGGCGGCAGCGAGGGCGTTGGCGGCAGCGTCGGCGGGGGCGCTGGCGGGGGCGTTGGCGGTGGTGCCGATCGCCGGGGCGCCGGCCGGGGGGCCATCGTGCGCGAGGTCCAGGGTGCGGGCGTCCGGTCGCTCCTGGACCAGCGGGCGCTCGTCGATCAGCTGCAGGACCCGCTCGACGCCGGCCCGGGCCTGCTGGCCGACGGTGATGACCATGGTCATCATCCGCACCGGGCCGGTCATCTGGGCGACGTAGGTGGAGAAGGCGACGAAGGTCCCCAGCGTGACCCGGCCGTCGACGGCCAGCCAGCCGCCGAAGGCGAGGACGCCGACCTGGGCGAGCGCCGGGATCGCCTGCATCGCCGGGTTGTACCGGGCGTTGAGCCGGATCGACCGGAGCCGGGCCGCGAAGAGGTTGTGGGAGGCCTCCTCCAGCTTGTCGAGCTCCTGCGCCTCCTGTCCGAAGCCCTTGACCACGCGGACGCCGCCGATCGCGCCGTCCACCACGCCCGCGACGGCGGCCGCCTCCTGCTGGGCGGCCCAGGTGGCGGGGAAGAGGCGCTTGCGGCTGAGCACCGAGACCCACCACAGCGCGGGGGCCATGACCAGGGCGACCAGGGTGAGCGGCGGGGACAGCCAGACCATCACGGCCAGCGACATGACGAACATCAGCAGGTAGCCGGTCATCATCGGCAGCATCGAGAGCAGGCCGTTGACCAGCTGGAGGTCGGAGGTCGCCCGCCCGATCACCTGTCCGGTGTCCAGCCGGTCCTGGCGGTGGCCGTCGAGCCGGCCGAGCGAGCGGAACAGGTCGCTGCGCATGTCGTGCTGGACGTCGACCGCGAGCTGGCCGCCGTAGTAGCGGCGGACCTGGGTGCAGCCGAAGACCACGAGGGCGGCGAGCAGCAGCACCACCGCCCAGGGGGCCAGCGAGCGGGTGTGGGCGATGATGACGTCGTCGATGATCAGCTTGGTGACCAGCGGCACCAGCGCGGTGACGGCCATGCCGAGGAGCGAGGCGCCGAACGCGAGCAGCAGGCTGCGCCGGGACCGCCAGCTGTAGCCGACCAGACGGCGCAGCCAGCCGGCCGCCTCGGCACCTTGGGCGGCCTCCGCGGCCGGACCGGTGTTCCCGACGGCGGTCTGCGGGCTGTCGGCGGGAGCCTCCGGGGTCGGGCCGGGGGCCGGGGGGCCGCTCGGGGATTGCTCCACCGTGGATCCGTGAGTCTCAGGCATATTTAGGGATGCTAACCATTTCGTCGGGTGGCCGCCATGGCGTTTCCGAGCCGGAGGGGTTCGGGGCCGGCCAGGGGAGCCCCGATCATCCGGCCCGGCGGACTCGCCAACAGCCGACGGCCTGCGGTGATTCCCGGGCGGACACTCGAACGGCCCACTCCCCCGGCCGTTTTCAGGATCGCCGACCACCCCTCGCGCGCCCAGCGGCCGGGGACGGGTCGGGCGTCACCCTTTGGGACCAGGCCTCCGGACGGACTGCCGCCGAGCGCCTCAACCGCCCGCGGCCGCCGAACCGTCGGCGGGGACGCCCGCGGACGCCGAACCGCCGGCGGGGACGCCTGCCGATTCCGCGGCCGCCGCGAACGCGCCGTGGGCGAGGGCGTGGAGCAGGGCGGCCATGCCGTCGCGCTGGAGGGCGACGCGCTCGCCGTGGTCGGGGTTCGGGCCGAGGCTGTGCGGGGTCGAGTTGATCAGGCCGAAGACGGCGTGCACGGCGGCCCGCGCCACCGGCTCGGCGGCGGGGCCGGCCAGCGGCGGGTAGGCCTGCCGGACCACGTCCACCCACAGCTCGACGTAGCCGCGCTGGAGCCGGCGGACGGTGCGCCGGTCCTCCTCCTTGAGGTTCAGCAGCTCCCGGTCGTGCAGGGTGATCAGGTCCCGGTCGTCCAGGGCGAAGTCGACGTGGCCGCTGATCAGCGCGTCCAGCGCGGCGGCCGGGCCTTCGCCGCCACCGGCCCGGCGGCGCCCCTCGTCCAGCAGGCGCTCGCTGATGCCGATCAGCAGGTCCGCGAGCATCGCGTCCTTGCCGGCGAAGTGGCGGTAGAGCCCGGGGCCGCTGATCCCGACCGCCTTGCCGATCTCGTCCACCCCCACACCGAGGAAGCCCCGGGCCGCGAACAGCCTCGCGGCCTCCCGGCGGATCTGGTCGCGACGGGGGAGCGCGGAGGCGGCGGGGACGTTCGGCATGCCGTCCATCGTAGACAGTCGGGTTATCGGCCGTTAACCTGGGCGCGTAAGTTAACGTTAATTAACGTGGCGATCACGGGCGGACGCACCCGGCTGCCCACCTGGTGCCGAGGGCAAGGGAGCTCTTGGGAATGGTCATCTCAACCGCCGGAACATCCACCGGCTTCCGGCTCGGCGCAGCGGCCGGCACTGCCGCGCCCGGCGCCGCACCGTCCGCGGCCGCCGCACCGGCGCCCCGGCTCGGCAGCTCCGTCGACCCGGGCTCCGAGGCCTACCGCGCGAACACCGAAGCGCACCGGGCCCTGGTCGACGAGCTGCGCGCGAAGCTCGACGCGGCCGCCCTGGGCGGCGGTGCCAAGGCCCGCGCCCGGCACACCTCCCGCGGAAAGCTGCTGCCCCGCGACCGGGTGGACACCCTGCTCGATCCGGCCTCCCCCTTCCTGGAGCTGGCCCCGCTGGCCGCCGACGGGATGTACGACGGCGCGGCGCCCGCGGCCGGGGTGATCGCCGGCATCGGCCGGGTCGCCGGACGCGAGGTGGTGGTGGTCGCCAACGACGCCACCGTCAAGGGCGGCACCTACTACCCGATGACGGTGAAGAAGCACCTGCGCGCCCAGGAGGTCGCGCTGGAGAACCGGCTGCCCTGCGTCTACCTGGTGGACTCCGGCGGCGCCTTCCTCCCGATGCAGGACGAGGTCTTCCCGGACCGCGACCACTTCGGCCGGATCTTCTACAACCAGGCCCGGCTCTCCGCCGCGGGCATCCCGCAGATCGCCGCGGTGCTCGGCTCGTGCACGGCCGGTGGCGCGTACGTCCCGGCGATGAGCGACCAGGCCGTGATCGTCCGCAACCAGGGCACGATCTTCCTGGGCGGCCCGCCGCTGGTGAAGGCCGCCACCGGTGAGGTGGTCACCGCCGAGGAGCTGGGCGGCGGCGAGCTGCACTCCCGCACCTCCGGCGTGACGGACCACCTGGCCGAGGACGACGCCCACGCCCTCTCCATCGTCCGCACGATCGTCGCCGGGCTCGGCCCGCGCGAGGCCAGGCCGTGGCCGCTCACCCCGGTCGAGCCGCCGGCCGTCGACCCGGCGGGCCTGTACGGCGCCGTGCCGGTCGACCCGCGCACGCCCTACGACGTGCGCGAGGTGATCGCCCGCCTGGTGGACGGCAGCCGGTTCGCCGAGTTCAAGGCGGAGTACGGCGCCACCCTGGTCACCGGCTTCGCCCGGATCCACGGCCACCCGGTCGGCATCGTCGCCAACAACGGCGTGCTGTTCTCCGAGTCGGCCGTCAAGGGCGCCCACTTCATCGAGTTGTGCGACCAGCGCGGCATCCCCCTCCTCTTCCTCCAGAACATCACCGGGTTCATGGTCGGCCGGCAGTACGAGGCCGGCGGCATCGCCAAGCACGGCGCCAAGATGGTCAACGCCGTCGCCTGCACCCGCGTCCCGAAGCTGACCGTGGTGGTCGGCGGCTCGTACGGGGCCGGCAACTACTCGATGTGCGGCCGGGCCTACTCACCTCGCTTCCTGTGGATGTGGCCGGGCGCCAAGATCTCCGTGATGGGCGGCGAGCAGGCGGCCTCCGTCCTCGCCACCGTCCGCCGCGACCAGCTGGAGGCGCACGGCGAGCAGTGGCCGGCCGAGGCGGAGGAGGAGTTCAAACGCCCCGTCCGCGAGCAGTACGAGCGCCAGGGCAACGCCTACTACGCCACCGCCCGGCTCTGGGACGACGGTGTGATCGACCCGATGGACACCCGCACCGTCGTCGGTCTCGCGCTCACCGCCTGCGCCAACGCCCCGCTGGCACCGCCCGCTCCGTACGGCGTCTTCCGCATGTGATCCCGCCTCGTGTCACCCCTGCGTCCGTGACCCCTCCCTTCCGGGTGTGACTCCCCGCGGCGGCGGCCCCACCGGGGCGGCGGCCCCCCCCCCCACCCGCCCCTCCAAGGTTC
>NZ_JBHXEM010000167.1:0-16768 GCF_042724755.1 Kitasatospora sp. NPDC127067
GCGCCGTCGCCCGGGGAGACCCCCGCCCCCGCGCCGGCGGGGCACGGCGTTCCCGCGCCGCCCGGCCGGCTCTTCGCTTCGCCGCCCGCGGGCACGTCCGGCCGCTCGGACGCGGGTCCCCTGGAGGAGCTCCCGGCGTCCGGGGACGGGAGCGCCGCCATCGGCCGAGTCCGCAGGGCTGGTCGGCTGGCCCGCTCGCCGGAGTGACGGTCGCGGAGGGCGCCGCAGGCCGGTCGGCGGGTGCTGGAGTCGTCCGCTCCGCCGAATGCCCGGACGGCCCCGACGATCCCCACCCGGAGCTGTACTACTGCGGGCAGTCCCGCCTCGGCCCCGCCGCCCTGCCGAACACGGAGCCGACCGCCACCCTGCTGAGGGGCTACCAGCGCTTCGGCGGTCTCAGTGCCCCGCACTTCGTGACGCTGTACGCCAACACGGACCCGAAGCAGAGCGGCGACTGGGTCTACGCTCCCGACCGCGGCTTTCAGCAGATCAACGGCGTGGTCGACGAGACGCAGTGGGCGGTGCCGGTCGGCACCAGGCTCGACCGCTTCGGCGCGCTCCACGGCGGCTACCTCTCCGACCCCGGCACATCGTTCACCCAGCGCTCCTTGACGCCGGACTCGCTCAACCCCGACCCGGACGACGGCGAGGTCTACCACTGCCTGTCCGTGCTGAAGCCGTTCGACGTCCGGCGAGGACACGTCGCGGCCTTCTACGGCATGCCCGGCGGCGGAATCCAGGAGTGGCTCGACAAGACCCTCAAGCCCAAGGAACTCGGCGAGAAGGACTACAAGATCGACGTTCTCGTCGCCGAGCAGTACCTCGCCGTCGTCAACGACGACCAGTGCGCGGTGACACCCACCGGTGCCTGACGGCCGATCGCATCGGCGGCGCGGACGGCGGCACACAATGCTGCCGGATCGCCGTAGCCCCGGCCGGGAGGGGAACCGGGCTCGCGGCCCCGCAGTGCAGAACCGATGCCCTGAGGGGCCAACTTCCGTGCGCCAGACCGGAACTGTCCTCCACGTTCGCCGACACCCCCGGTATAAAGAGGCGGAGGGGACCGAGGGGGTTCAGCATGCACTCAAGGGAACAGTCGCAGAAGGCCGGGCGTCCTCATCGCGACGCGGCCACCGCCCGACGGTCCGGCAGCGGCACACGACCCGCGGCGGAGGCCGCGTTTCCGAGGGGTGCCGAGGCCCTGCAGCGCACCGTCGGCAACGCGACGACGGCACGCATGATCGCGGAGCAGCGGGACGGCACCGGCCCGGACGACCGCCGGCCGGCGCCGGCCCTCCAACGCGTGACGGGCGACCAGGCGGCGGCACCGCGAAGGCCGCAGACGCGGATGGACCCGAACAACGTGCTGCGGATCTGCGGGGCCGCCACGTACGACGGGGAGACCGTCACGCCCGGCGGACGGTCGTCCGAGCTGCGGAACATCGTGTGGGAGAACCACTGGGCCGCCATCTCCGAGGTGTGCAGGAAGCACAAGTACACCATCGCCGTCCGTGAGACCGGTGAACACTCCATCCGGCGCATCGCGGAAGGGGCCAAGCCCAAACCGCACACCATCCTGGAGAAGTCCATCAAGCCCGCGTCCGTGCGCAAGAAGTACGGCCCCGGGCCCGGGCAGACGCAGGGCGACCCGGAACGCGTACTGGAGTTGCTGGAGCAGCACGACCTGAGCGGCTTCGTCGGCCACTGGAACGCGGACGGCCTGGCCGGCGTCCGGATCGCCCGCCTGCCCGACACGATGACGGACCCGGAGATCGTCCGGACCGGCCCCAGGGGCGAGAAGTACGTGCCGATCGACATGAACGAGACGGACGGCGGTCCGCAGCTGGCCCAGCTGAAGACCGACCCGCGGTGGAAGCAGTACCTCTACACCGGGGACTACGACCTCCACGAGGTCTACTCCGCGCAGGGCGGCACCGGTGGCGGCCAGATCCCGGAGGCCACCCCCGAGAAGGCCAATCTGCTCAACCGCCTCAACAGCGGGATCGCACGGAACTCCCAGGAGGAGGTGGTGCGCAGCGGCACGGTGACCATGGGGAACGGCACCCTGCACATGGCCGCCGACTCCGAGTACGCCATGTTCCAGCACGGCGACCAGGCCACCTACCGGATGAACCAGTACCTGGAGGCGCAGGCCGCCGCGCTGGAGAACCAGGTCGCCCGGCAGGCGGCGCAACTGGTGCGGGCGGTGGCCACCGAGGCCGACGAGCCGCTGGCGTGGTGCCGGATGGGGCAGTGGTACGTGACCCGGAACCGGGAGGAGCACGCGATCCTGCGGTCCCGCTGGAATCTCGCCGTGCCCCACACCTGGGGCGCCTCGGAGGTGGAGCGCACGGCCCGCGGCGGCTACCGCACGGCCGGCTACCTGGACTGACCGCACGGCCGGAACCGGTATGACGGGCCGGTGAGAACCACGGTCCGGCCGCGGCAGCAGGGCGACCGGCGAGCTGCCGGTCGACTCAGCGCTGCGCGGTGGCCTGCGCGGCGGGGGACCAGGGGGCGGCCCACAGCGGGATCACCTCGACGGTGGCGGCGGAGCCGTGGGCGGGGGTGCCGGGGGTGCGCCCGGCCGTGGTGGGCTGTCCGGTGGTCGTGGGGAACGCGGTCGCGCTCGTCACAGTGGTCATGCTCGGCAACATACCGGGGGGTACTGACACTGCCGGGCCGGGCAGTCCGGCCCGGCCCGTGGTGGGGTGAATCGAACGCTGGGGCCGGGCGCCGCTCCGAACGCCTTCCCCTGATGCGAAGGGTCGCGCGTTGCTCGGCGCGCGGCCGACGCGGGTGCGCCCGGCGCCCGAAACCCGCTCGGGCGCCCGACTCCCCGAACGGGTGAATCCGGCGGCGGCCCCGCCCTGCGCGGCCTCCTCGCCCGCCGGGGTGTCCGCGGCCCCCTCGGACCCGGCCGGAAGGCCGCGTTCGAACACGCTCTCGCCGCCTGCGCACTGGGCTCCGCCGCCCTCCCGGTCCCGTGGACGACCGAGTGGCGTGCGGCCCGGACCGCACGCGGAACATGCTCGAAAAGTCCCCGTTCGACCCGGGCTCGCCCGGAGGCAAATCCACTTGAACGCCGCGCTCGAACAGCACCATCATCGGACGCCATCCACCCGTAACGACTCCGTCAATACCGTCAACTCGGCCTTGGAGAAGCAGACTTGAGCTTCTCGTCCGGGCCGGTGCCGGTGCTTCCGCGCGTCCGCGCACCGCTCTGCGTCTGGAGGATCTGTGGCCTGTCACCCCACCCCGGCGACCCACGTCCCACCCGTCACGGCGGCCCTGGTGGCCCGTGCTTCGAGCAAGGAGGCGATCGCGTGAGCGCCGCGACCCCGGCGACCCCGGCCGAGGCCGCCGACGAGGAACTGCGGTGGCTCGCCGACGGGCGCCGCATCGAGGCGATCCAGGCGATCGGCGTCAACGCGATGGCCCGCCGCCTGCCCGCGCTCGTCGTCCGCGCGTTCCGCCTCGGCTGGCGCATCGACCGCACCTCCGTCACGCTGCTCCTGGTCTGCCAGGCCGTGTCCGCGGTGCTCGGCGCGGCCGGCCTGTTCGCGACCACCGGCACCATCTCGGCGCTGTTCGGCCCGGGCCGGGTCGACGACAAGCTCGCCCACGCGGCGCCGTCGATCCTCGTGATCGCGGCGGCGGCCGGGGCCCGCTCCCTGCTGGGCATCACGATCCGCACCATCACCATCCACCTGTCGCCGCGGATCTCCCGCGAGGCCGAAGCCGCGGTGCTGCGCGCCACCGTGGCGGCCGAGCTGACCGCCTACGACCACGCCGGCTACAACGACGAGCTGGAAGCCGCGGACCGCGGCGCCGAGGTCTGCGTGGACATCGTCGGGGAGGCGCAGAACCTGCTCGCCTCCCTCGCCTCGCTCCTCGGTGCGGCCGGCGTGCTGACGGTGCTCCACCCCGCCCTCCTGCCCTTGCTGGTGCTCGCCGCGCTGCCCCAGGGGATCGCGTCGGTGCACGCCGCCCGGGTGCAGTTCCTGGCGAACCGGGCCGCGGTCGGCGACCGCCGGATCATGGCCAACCTGCGCTGGTACATCCACCTCAAGCGCAACGCCGACCAGGTCCGCTCCGACACCATGGGCGAGTTCCTGCTCGTCAAGTACGACCAGGTCGGCCGGCGGCTGGATGCCACTTCGCGGCGGGCGGCGATGCAGAGCGCCCGGGTGTCGGTGATCGGGGCCGCCGCCTCCGGCCTCGGCAGCGCGCTGGTGTGGGCGGCGATGCTGTGGCTGGTCAGCACCGGCCGGATGAGCCTGCCGCGCGGCGGCGCGGCCGTGTTCGCCCTGACCGCGGTCGGCACCAGCCTGCGCGGCATCGTCGGCTACGGCGCGGACCTCTTCCGCACCGGCATGTACCTGGACGACTGGTCGAGCTTCCTCGACACCGCCGGCGGCCACCGGCCCCGGCGCGGCACCGAGGCTCCCGAGCCGCCGCGCCGGATCGCGGTGGAGAACCTCCACTACGCCTACCCCGCCTCCGACCGCAAGGCGCTGGACGGAGTGAACCTGCACGTCGAGCGGGGTGAGATCCTCGCCCTGGTGGGGGAGAACGGCTCCGGCAAGACCACCCTCTCCAAGCTCCTGGCCGGGCTCTACCTGCCCGATGCCGGATCGGTGCGGTGGGACGGGCGCGACACCCGCGACCTCGACCCGCACGCCCTGTGGCGCCAGGTCGCCGTCGTCCCGCAGGACTACGCGCGCTGGCCGCTGACCTGCCGCGAGAACATCACGCTGGGCCAGCCCACCGCCGAGGGCGACGCGGCGGTGCTGCGCGCCGCCGACGCCTCCGGGGCGGCCGACGTCGTCGCCAAGCTCCGCCGGGGGCTGTCCACCCTGCTGGCGGTGGAGTGGATGGGCGGCGAGGAGCTGTCCGGCGGCCAGTGGCAGCGCCTGGCCATCGCCCGGGCGTTCCACCGCGAGGCCGGGCTGCTCGTCCTGGACGAGCCGACCGCCGCCCTCGACCCGCGCGCCGAGCACCGGATCTTCCAGAACCTGCGGGCGGTCGCGCGGGAGCGGGCCGTCGTCCTGGTCACCCACCGGCTCACCAACGTGGCCGTCGCCGACCGGATCGTGGTGCTCGAAGACGGAAAGGTCCTCCAGGAGGGCACGTTCGCCGAGCTGGTGGCCGAGGAGGGCGGCCGCTTCAGGGAACTGTGGGACCTGCAGAACGAACGCACCGGCCTCCCGGCCCAGCGGACCCTGCCGGTCCGGGAGGACGAGGGGACCGACCGATGATCGACCTCGACGTGCCGAGCGACCCGGCCCTCCCGGGCGGCCTCGTGGGAGGCCGCGCCGAGGAGAAGGGAGCGGGTGGATAGCGGGCGGTGTCCCCGTCGTCCCCGGGCCCTTGCCGAACTCGGCGAGGCGGGAGTGGAGTTGACCGGTGTGCCGGTCGTCCACGTCTGACGCGAGGCGGCGGGCCGCCGCCCTTCGCACACCCGGGGTCCGAGTGGACCGGGACGGCCGAGGGCGTCAATCGGAGACGAGGACACGCCCCTGATCGGGTGGGTTGCGGTATCTCCGGGCCAGGGGGCGGCCAGGGTAACGGTCGTGATCAACATCCGCATCCGCACGGCCGCCGGCGCAGTCGCCCTCGCCTGCGCCGTCGTGCTCATCCCCGAGATCCCGGCCGTCGCCGCCCCCGCGGCCGCGACCGAAGCCGCCCCGTTCAGCTGCCTCGACCCCAGCGGGGAGGCGCTCTGGAGCGGCCCCCAGTGCGACGGCGTCATCGTCCGCGAACTCGGCACCGAGGCCGTCGCCATCCTCCTGGACGGCCGCCGGATCGACTTCGCCGACGAGGCCGAACTGCGCGCCGACGACTGCGCCGTCCGGCCCGCCGTCACCCTCCCCGCCAGCACCTTCGAGAACCTCCCCAAGAGCCCGGACCCGCTGTACGCCGCCGTGGACCGCCGGGTGGACGTACCCCGCATCACCCCCGAACCGCACTGGCGCAAGAACTGCCACCCGCTCTTCCGCTCGGACGGCCGCGATCCGTCCGTCATCTTCGAGGAGGGCTTCGGCCCGAAGGACACCGTCAACGGCCAGTACGACATCACCAACTACGTCCTGCAGAACCAGCCCTCGCCGTTCGTCAGCACCACCTACGACCCCGAGCTGTACAAGAAGTGGAAGAAGGTGCCCTGGGACTACTTCATCGACGCCCCCGGCGGCATCGACGTCAACGCGACCATCGGCGACCAGCACCAGTACGCCGACCAGGTCGAAGTCGCGTTCCCCGGCGGCGTGGACCGGCACTTCATCCGCCGGGCCTGCCCGGTCGACCGGGCCACCGCCTCCCTGGTCGAGTCGGGCTGCGTGGACAACCCGAACTACCAGCCCTGGCTGCACTGACCGTCCGCCGTCCGCCGTCCGCCGTCCGCCGGCCGCCGGCCCGCCAGGCCGGCCGACGGCGGACGGGAGCGCGACGCCGTACGACAGGGTTGGGGAATCGTTCCTTCCTCCTTGGCCAACCCTTGGCAATCCGGCATGGTGGTAAGCGAGTTGACAGATCCGTCGGCTTGCGGGCGACCTCAGGGGAGGGGCAGCGGCTGATCCGCCGGAGCAGGATCCCGACCATGAGATCCGGAAGTGGTCGGTGCGGATCGGCCTGGCGGCATCAGTCATCACGATCCTCACCTGGCTGGGGATCGTGGACTGGAACGATCTCAAGGCCAAGATCACCGGCACCCCGGCTTCGTCGGCGGCGCCGGCGCGACCGCAGACCTACCCTGCTCCGGTGGTCACTCGCACCGCGGTGCGAAGACCGGCGGAGGACCCGGCCTGCCAGGAGGCCGAACAGGCCATCAGCGCGTACACCTCCTCCACCGCTGCGTCAGGTGCGTCCGCGGTGGCGCGCCTGCGGGCCTACGCGGAGGGTCTCGACGTCGCCGCCTCACATGCGGTCGACCCTCGTGTTCGCGCTGCCATCAGAGCCATGGCCGCGGACGAGCGACTCGCCGCGGCCGACCTCGACGTGGCGGACTTCGCGGCGTTCCGCAGCGACAGCGCCAGGGCCCGGTCGGACATGTCGGCCGTGTACGACGCCTGCAGTGCGTCCGCCTCGTGACCGACCGTAGGCCGCACCGGGCCGGGGGCGGCTGAAGCCCCCGCACCGGTTGCGCGTCGCCGCGCTTGTCGTGGTCGGCAACGACTGCCGCCGGGCGGAGTAGCCGCCGGGGTCGGTCAGGACGGGCTGCCGTAGCCGCTGGCCCACAGGCGGCCGTGGACGGCGAGGTCCAGCAGCATGCGGCCGGCCTCCTCGGCCGGCATGGGTGCGGGGTCCTGTTCGAGCCACCAGTGCAGCACCGCCAGCTGCTTGCCGACCCAGGCGCGGGCCAGGAGGTCGGCGGGCAGCCTCGGCGTGACGCCGCTGTGTCGCGTACGGGTGCTGAAGACCTCCCCGACCCGCCGTGCGGACTCGTCGTGGAAGGCGTGCAGGGCCTTGCCGTCGCCCTCGCCGCGCAGGATCACCAGGTACAGGCCGCACAGCAGCCCGCACGCCCACACCAGCGCCTGGGCCGCGAGCGCCGCGGTCGCCCTGCTCGGCCTCGCGGCCGCGCTCCTCCTGCCCGCCGACCGTGCCTCCTCCCGCCGCCTGCGCGAAGGCCCGCACCGCGGCCGGTGACGGACCCGTGAAGCGACGCCGCGGCCGGCCGGCGGTCAGTGAAGCGGTCGTGGTGGCGGGGGATCCAGGCGGACGAGGTGCTGTTCGGTCGTGCCGTCGGGTCTGTGCACGGTCCGGTAGACGTACGGGACGGTGCTGCCGGGAAAGACGACGACGCCCTCCTCCACGACGGGCTGCCCGCCGGCGATGGCGCGCAACCGGGCGTCGGTGTCCTCCGGCAGCCGGGGGGAGGGCGGCCGGCGGTGTCGGCCCATCGGTGTCACGCGCCGATCAGCGTGCGCGGGTCGAAGTGTTCGTCCCCCCAGCCGTGGGTGGAGAAGCCCCGCCCGCCGGACTGGTGGAGGGTGAGGGCGGCGTGGGCCACCGGGAACATCGGCAGCGGCGGCTCGTCGGCCGGGGACCAGCGCACGTCGAGGTGCTTGTCCGGTTCGGTGTTCGTCAGTTCGCCGCGCCAGGCGGTGGCGAGGAACACCGACACCATGTACGGGCCCTTGCCGTCCCAGCCCGCGCGGACCTGGGCGGTGTGCACGAGGCGCAGGTCCTCCGGCTCGACGAGCAGTCCGGTCTCCTCCCGCAGCTCGCGGGCGGCGGCCTCGTCGAGGCGCTCGTCGACCTCGACCTTGCCGCCGGGGATCGTCCACGCCGGCGTGGTGCTCCAGCCGTGCGCGGAGTAGTGGACGGTCGCGACCAGACCCCGGTCACGGTCATGGGCGATCACGGCAACGGTCTGACGAAGGCTTTCCACGTTGTTACCTCCAGGAGGGCCGGGACGGTCCCGCGTACCGGTTTCTGAGGCGGCCCGTCGGATCCGATGCCGCACGAAGTCGCCCGAGGGGCACCGTGCCGTCGGCGACCAGGACGAGGTGGACGCCGACGACCGGCGTCAGCGGGTCCGTGCCGGTTGCGCGGGGCACCGGGTGGTCGGCTGGGTGGCCGGTGGGCTCGGGCCGGATCACGAGGTGCTGCCGGCCGGGTGGTCGGCCGCCGCGGCGAGCAGCGGCAGGTAGTGCTGCATGTAGGGCGGGACCTTGAGGTCGAGGACCTCGGCGAAGGGGACCATGCGGACGGCCAGGCCCTCGTCGCCGAGCCGCAGGTCGCTGTCGGGGCCGTTCCAGGCGGCGTGCAGGACGCGGACGAGCGGGGAGACGAGCTCGTGCTGCGGGCCGGGCACCGGCCGCATCCGTGTGATGGTGATTCCGGCCTCCTCACGGACCTCGCGGGCGGCGTTCTCCTCGGGGGTCTCGTCGGCCTCGCGCCATCCGCCGATCGGGGTCCAGTAGCCGGGCCAGGCGATGCCGGGCTTGTCGTCGCGGTGGTGCATCAGCAGCCGCCCGGCCGGGTCGGTGACGAGGACCATGACGCCCTCGAAGTCGTCGGCCGGGGCCGGGCGTTCGAGGTAGAGCGGGGTGCCGCTGCGGTGGGCGCGCAGGGCTTGCAGGAGCCGCCGGTAGCGGTCCGGGCCCATGTGGTCGTGCCAGTCGTGGGCGGTCTCGAAGCGCCATTCGGTGTGCTCGGCGGGGTCGAGGCGGATCCGGGCCTGCTGCTCGGCGGTGAGGACGCCGCCGTCGAAGACGTAGCCGCAGGCGGGGACGGGGAGCAGGCTGCCGGCCTGCTCGTGGACGACGGCGACCAGGCGCCGCCGAAGCACCTGCGGGTTCTCCGTGGCGAGGTCGAGGCCGAGTTCCTCCCGGGCCTCGCGCAGGGCGGTGGTGAACGGTGTCTCGCCGTGCTCGACGTTGCCGCCGGGGAAGTTCCACACGCCGGGGTCTACGGCGGAGCGCAGCCCGAGGACGCGCCCCTGGGGATCGCTGACGAGGAAACAGCCGTAGGAGCCGGGCCGGGCGATGGTGGTGAGGTAGCCGCCGACCGGCCGCCAGCCGGGGAGGGCCAGGCGGCCGGTGAGCCACTCGATCACGGTGCGCTGCCCGTCGCTCGTGGGCGGCAGCCGGTCGGGGGCGGCCCACCGGTGGTCGTCGTGGCCGGGCGAGAGGAGGATCGCGGTGCCGTCCGGCACGACCGTGGTGAAGACGAACTGGCGCACGCGCAGGCCGCGCCGGTCGGTGAGGTCCAGGTGCCGCGCGTACTCCAGTGACAGGCCGGCGAGCCCGGTCTCCTCGGCCAGTTCCCGTGCCGCGCCGGCCTCCACCGTCTCGTCGCCGGCCCGGCCGCCGCCCGGGTACTCCCACCGGCCGGGCAGGTCGGCGTGTGCGGCCCGGCGGATCATCAGGATCCGGCCGGAGGCGTCGCGGACCACCACGCCGACGCCGATCCGCTGGACGCCCTCGCGGCGGGCCAGGTCGGTCAGCACATTGAAGTCGATCACCGGAAGGGCTCCTCGCTGCAAGGTGGTGGGCGGGTGCGCAGTACTGCCGGTCAGGGGGGTTCGACAGTCAAGTCTGCTCCTGGGAGGGCGGGTTCAGGAATGGCTCGTGGGCGGTTCCAGGCGTCCCGATGATGGTGCTGTTCGAATGCGGCTCGCAAGTGGACCCGGATCGGGGGCGAGATGCTGTACGGGTGCTCGACCTCGGAGCGGGCATCGGCGGGCCGGCTGTCGGGCCTGTCGGACCCGGTCTCTAGGGTGGATCCGCACAGCAGCAGGTGCGATGGAAGGCAGGGTGACCAGGTGCACAGTGACGTGCTCGTCGAGGCGGTCTACGGCGACGGGTGGGACTCCTCGAACCGGTCGACGGTCCGTCCGATCCCCCGGGCGGAGGCCGCCCGTCGGGACGCGGCGGGCGAGCCGTACGCCGTCGTGCTCGCCGCCCCCGGGCAGGAGCTTCCCGTCGCGGTGCTGCACGTCGCCTGGGCCGGGCACTACCTGGGCCTCTGGCGGTTCGACGGCTCGGGCCGCCGGGTGTTCGAAGCGGACCTGCGCAGGCTGGAGCCGGAGCGGCTGTTCCTGCGCCACCTGGCCGAATGGCAGTACGAG
The DNA here is from genome assembly GCF_042724755.1 of Kitasatospora sp. NPDC127067. Taxonomy (NCBI): domain Bacteria; kingdom Bacillati; phylum Actinomycetota; class Actinomycetes; order Kitasatosporales; family Streptomycetaceae; genus Kitasatospora; species Kitasatospora sp. NPDC127067. Next base: position 10,580 of record NZ_JBHXEM010000167.1, read on the forward strand.
GAGGAGGACCTCCCCGAGCTCTCGGACAAGGCTCTGAGGCGGACGGTCGATCTCCACCCGAACGGGAAGAACAGCGAGGGCCGCTACCCGCGCGGCCGCGGCGGCGGATCGATGCGCACCCTGGTCGACCTGCCGCGTGAGCGGTGGTGGTTGCCGGTACCGGAATTCGGCTGCTGGGAAAGCCTGTTGGCGGAACCCCTGTTCGGGCTGCCGGGCCCCTTCGAGATCGCCCGGGAGACCTCGGACACCGTGCCTGCGCCGGCCGGTGGCGCCGCGGAGCCCTTCGGCTGGCGGCCGCCCGCGCCGGCGGCCGCGCCCCGGCTCGACGAGCTGTTCACTCCCGGGGCCGTGTTCACCCATCGGCACCGGCCGCAGCCGCTCGTCATCGAACCGGTGACAACGGTGACCGGGATCGCCCTGCCCACGGGGCGGCTGGCGGTCTGCGACCCCTCGTACCTGCCCGTCGGTGCGGAGGGCGACCCGCTGGTGATCGAGGTTCCGCCCGGTGTCCACCCGGTGCAGGAGACCGGCGCCAGTTATGAGGACGAGATGTTCGGCGATCGCTTCACCGCCCGCGACACCTACGCCGTGCGGGTGCTGGTGAGTGAGAAGCCGACCGCCCGCTGGACGATGGCGGTCCCGCCGGGAGAGGACCCGAGGCTGCTGCGCGACGGCCAGTACTTCGGCTTCGGCGTCGACTCCGCCACCGGCTGTTTCGTCGAGTCCGCCGCCCGGACCGACCTGGGCCGCCGCTTCATGGACGCCCTCACCTCCGGCGGTGGCGACGACCTCCACGAACTCGACGACGGCTACAGCAAGGTGACCGACGAGGCCGAGGGGGCCGAGCTGGTCACCTTCGTGCTGGGCGGAGACGGCGTTTACCCGGTCTGGGTGGGACACGACGACGCGGGTGAGGTCACGGCGGTCGTCGTGGCGGACGTCTTCGAAGTCGGCGCTCTGGAACCGTCGACCGCATGACAGCCCTCCGGCGGGCGTGACCTCCACGCGCCACCGGCCGTCACCCGGCGGGCGGTCGGGTCGTTGAACCGGACGCGCTGCCCCGAGGGCGCAGCGGACGTCGGAAATGCGGCCTGGAGGAATCTGCGGTGTCCACCGTCACCAATCCGTTCACGGGTGCCTACACGCCGGTGGGCGAGGAAGTCACCGCGTTCGACCTGCCGGTCACCGGCACGATCCCGGCCGAGCTCAACGGCCGGTACCTGCGCAACGGGCCCAACGGGATGCGGGCGGAGGACCCCCGGCCGAGGCACCTGTTCGGCGGGTACGCCATGGTGCACGGCGTGCGGCTGCTCGACGGGCGGGCCCGGTGGTACCGCAACCGGCTGGTGCGCAGCGCCGCCGTGGCCGAGGCCCTGGGGGAGCGGCCGCGCCCCGGCGCCGCCCCGCGGATCACCGACGTCGCGCCCAACACCCACGTCATCGGGCACGCCGACCGCACCTTCGCGCTGGTCGAGGGCGGCTTCCGCCCGTACGAACTCTCCTACGAGATCGAGACGGTGGGCGCCAGCGACTTCTGCGGCACGCTGCCCGACGGGTTCGCCGCCCACCCGAAGCTCGACCCGGTCACCGGCGAGCTGCACGCGATCACCTGGCAGCGGGACAGCGAGAACCTGCGGCACCTGGTGCTCTCCCCGCACGGAGGCGTCGTCCGGGCCGTGGACGTCCCGGTCGCGCACCGGCCGGTGGTGCACGACATGGCGCTGACCCGGAACTTCGCCGTCGTCCTCGACCTCGCGGCGCGCGTCAGCACGGCCGACAACCGGGCGCGCAAGACGTACCCGGCGGTCTGGGACGAGACCGGCGGCGCGCGGATCGGGCTGCTGCCCCGTGACGGCACCGAGGTCGCCTGGTTCGAGGTCGAGCCCTGCTTCGTCTTCCACACGCTCAACGCCCACGAGGACGGCCACCGGGTCGTCATCGACGTGGTCCGCTACCCGCGGATGTTCGCCGGCGGCGCGCTGGACGGGCAGAGCAGCCCCACCCTGGACCGCTGGACCGTCGACACCGTCTCCGGCAGGGTCGCCGAGACCCGCCTGGACGACCGGCCGCAGGAGTTCCCGGCGGTCAGCCCGGCGGTGGTCGGCGGCGCCCACCGCTACGGGTACTCCACCGTGGCCGGCGACCTGCTGCGCCACCTGGCCGGCGCCGACACCCTCGACGCGCTGCCCCCGGAGGCCGCCGGGGACGCCCTGATCAAGCACGACCTGAGTCGGCAGTCCAGCACCGTGCGGCGGTTCGGCGCCGGCCGTTACACCGGCGAGGTCTCCTTCGTCCCGAGGCAGGGCGCCCGCGGCGAGGACGACGGCTACCTGCTGGCCTACGTCCACGATCCCGAGCGGGGCGCGAGCGACCTGGTCGTCCTCTCCGCCGAGGACTTCACCGGCGACCCGCTCGCCACCGTCCACCTGCCGGTGCGGGTGCCGGCCGGCTTCCACGGCAGCTGGATCCCCGACCCCGCCCGGGAGGACTCCGCATGAGCACCCCGCCCGTCACATCCTCGGACAGTCAGCCCTCGGACACGCCGGCCGGGGCCGTCGCCCGGCTGCGCGCGACCTTCCGTACCGGCCGCACCCGGCCGCTCGCCTGGCGCACCGAGCAGCTGACCGGGCTGCGCGCCCTGCTGACCGGGCACCGCGAGGAGATCGCCGCCGCCCTCCACGCCGACCTGCGCAAGCCGCGCGCCGAGGCCGACCTCGCCGAAGTCGACTTCACCGTACGGGAGATCGACCACACCCTGCGGAACCTGGAGCACTGGCTGCACCCCGAGCCGGTGCCCGCCGCCGCGCTCACCCGGCTGCCGCCGGGGACGAGCGCCCACACCCGCCACGACCCGCTCGGGACCGTTCTGGTCATCGCGCCCTGGAACTACCCGGTGCAGCTGCTGCTGGTGCCGGTGGCGGGTGCGATCGCCGCGGGCAACACGGTGCTGGCCAAGCCGAGCGAGCTGGCGCCGGCCTGCTCGGCCCTGTTGGCGCGGCTGCTGCCGCAGTACGTGGACCCGGCGGCGATCGCCGTGCTGGAGGGCGGCGGGGAGACGGCCACCGCCCTGCTGGCCGAGCGCTTCGACCACATCCTGTACACCGGCAACGCCGGCTTCGGGCGGGCGGTGCTGCGGGCCGCCGCCGAGCACCTGACCCCGGTCACCCTCGAACTGGGCGGCAAGTCCCCGGTGTTCGTCGACCGGGGCGTCGACCTCGGGGTGGTCGCGGCGCGACTGGCCCGAGCCAAGTACGCCAACGCCGGGCAGACCTGCGTCGCCCCCGACTACCTGCTGGCCGACCCGGCCACGGCCCGGGCGCTGGAAGGCGCCCTGGAGCGGGCGGTCACCGAGCTGTACGGCCCTGACCCGGCGCGGTCGCGGGCGTACGGACGCCTCGTCGACGAGCGGCACTTCGACCGGGTCGTCGCCCTCCTCGACTCGGGGCGCACGGTCTTCGGCGGCCGGCACGACCGCGCGGACCGGTACATCGCGCCCACCCTGCTCGCCGAGGTGCGGCCGGACGCCCCGGTCATGCGGGAGGAGATCTTCGGTCCCGTCCTGCCCGTCGTCGAGGTCACCGGCCTGGACGAGGCGATCGCCTTCATCAACGAGCGGGACCGCCCCCTCGCGCTCTACGCCTTCACCGAGGACGGGCACGCCCGTCGGCGCCTGGCGGAGGAGACCAGCTCGGGCGGCCTGAACTTCGGCCTCCCGGTGGCCCACCTGGGCATCCCGGAACTCCCGTTCGGCGGGGTGGGGGAGAGCGGCTCCGGCCGGTACCACGGCCGCTGGTCGATCGACACCTTCAGCCACCGCCGGGCCTGTCTGGACGTGCCGCTGGACTGAGCGGCGCGAACCTCTGCGGTCACGGCGTCAGTCCTCCCAGCACATCGCGGTGATCGCGGTGGTGAGTGCCAGCCAGCCGACGATCGGGACGGTGAGGGTGAAGGCGAAGGACCACTGGAGCGCGATCAGGAGGACGCTGCCGGCGAAGGCGAAGACGGAGAGGAACAGGCAGGCGATGGCGGGGAGGACCCAGCTGTCCCGGCTGCGACGGAGCAGGGTGTGGACGGCGAGCAGGGTTCCCGCGCCGACCAGCAGGGCCAGTTCGAGGAAGGTGAGCCAGGGGACGTCGGTGACCGGGGAGCGGTGGCCCTGGTGGGAGATCTCCACGACGTGGCCGTTCCACAGGGTGAGGTCCACGTTGTCGCCGCTCCGGACGCTGCCGAAGAGGCCGTCGGAGACGGCGTAGGTGTCGGTGGGCGCGGCCTCGCGGGAGACGGTCACCTCGTAGTGGGGGGAATCCTCGTTCGAGCCGGCCCTCCTGTCCGTCACCCGGCCGGTCTCGTGGGTGGTGCAGTCCGTGGCGGGCACGGAGGCGGCGGGGGCGGGGGCGGCGGGCACGGTACAGGCCGGGGCGCTGCGGTAGGCGGTCGCCGCGTCGAAGGCGTCGACGAACCAGGAGAAGCCGAGGGCGACGGCGGCCAGACCGGTCAGGACGAGCAGGACCCGGGCCACGACCCGGGCGGCGGGGCGGCGCTTCCGCGGGTGGGAAGGGCCGTGGGGGCGTGGCGGTGGCGTTCGTACGGGTGGTGCCGGGACGCGGTCGGCCACGGCCGGGGTTCCGTCGACGGGGGCCGGGGCGGTGGTGGTGCCGGCGGCGGGTACCGCGTCGGCCGGCTCCCGTGGCTCGTCGCCGCCGGCGACCTCGATCCGCGCGTCCATCGCTCTCCCTCGGCCCTCCCGGGCGGTTCCCGGGTTCAGCCGGGATGATGGCAGGGATCGACCGTCGCGAGGGAGCAACCGGAGGAGTTTGTCACCGACTTGTCGAACTCGGCCGGTCAGGAGCCGGCGCCGGGGGAACGGCCGGGGCCGGGGCCGGGGCCGGTCAGGGCAGCAGCAGGCCGGTGAGCTCGTCCAGCAGTTCGGCGACCCTCCGGGCCTTCGCCGGGTCCGGGACGGCCTTGGCGATGACCGGTTCGGCGGGCCGGGCGACGTGGGCGCGGATGGCGCGTCGGGCGTGGTCGGAGACGGTCAGCAGGGTGCGGCGCCCGTCGGCCGGGTCGGGCGCGGCGTCGAGCAGGCCCTGTTCGCGCAGCCGGGCGACGGAGACCGAGACGTGGCTCTGGGCGAAGCCGGTCCGGACCCGGATCTCCTGGACGGAGGTGGCGGGGTGCCGGTACACGTCGGCGATCACGGCGATCTCCCCGGGGGTGAGGTGCTCGGAGGCCGGGTCGGTGATCAGGGCGCGGCCGAGTTCGGTCAACCGCTTGCCGAGTCTGAGGAGTTGCACGCCGTCCATGCCCGACAGAATACATCTTCACCGATGCATCGGTGGCGATGTAGATTGCCGGGCATGACGACCTCCGAACCGCTCAGCCCGGTCTCCCGCACCGCCCTGTCCGTCGCCCGGGTGCGGGCCTACGAGAGCTCCCGCCCCGACCCGCTCTTCGTCGACCCGTACGCCCTGGCGTTCGTCACCGCCGCCGGCCTCGAACCGGCCCTGTCCGGCCCGGTCAGCAGCCTCGCCAGGGGCCTGGTCACCCACGGCATCCTGCGCACCCGCTTCTACGACGACCGGCTGCCCGCCGCCGGCGCCGACCAGGTGGTGCTGCTGGCGGCCGGCCTGGACACCCGGGCGTATCGGCTGGACTGGCCGGCCGGCACCCGGGTGTTCGAGCTCGACCTGGGCCCGGTGCTGGCCTTCAAGGACCAGGTCCTGGACGGGCTCGGCGCCGTGCCGCGGGCCGGGCGCACCGCCCTGGCCGCCGACCTGCAGGACCCGGGCTGGCCCGAGCGGCTGGTCGCGGCCGGGTTCGACCCGGCGCGGCGCTCGGTCTGGCTGGCCGAGGGGCTGCTGGTCTACCTCACGGCCGAGGAGGCGGCCGGACTGCTCGCGGCGGTGGGCGGGCTGGCGGCCCCGGGCAGCCGACTGCTGCTGGAGCAGGGCCGGGACGTGAGCCGCACACCGCACGACCCGGCACTCACCCACGTGACCGGGCTGTGGCGCGGCGGCCTCGGCCCGGACACCGACGGATGGCTCGACCGGAACGGCTGGACCGTCGGCATCACCACCCTGGTCCGGCTCGGGGAGGCCTACGGGCGCCCGCTGCCGGACCCCTCCACCACGACGGCCTTCATCGAGGCCGTACGGCGCCCGGCGGACTGACCTCCCGGGTCCGCGGGGC
>NZ_JBHXEM010000168.1:0-16660 GCF_042724755.1 Kitasatospora sp. NPDC127067
ACGGCGTGCTCGTCGTCGCTGGTGGCGATCCACCTGGCGGCGCAGGCGCTGCGCTCGGGGGAGTGCTCACTGGCCCTGGCCGGTGGTGTGACGGTGATGGCGACACCGGCGGGCTTCGTCGAGTTCTCGCGGCAGCGGGGGCTCGCGGCCGATGGGCGGGTGAAGGCGTTCGCCGAGGCCGCTGACGGCACGGCGTGGGGTGAGGGTGCGGGTGTCGTGCTCCTGGAGCGGTTGTCGGACGCCCGTCGCAACGGTCACCGGGTGCTGGCAGTGGTGCGGGGTTCGGCGGTGAATCAGGACGGGGCGTCCAATGGGCTGACCGCGCCGAACGGTCCGTCGCAGGAGCGGGTGATCCGTCAGGCCCTCGCCAGTGCCGGGTTGGAGCCGTCCGAGGTGGACGCGGTGGAGGCGCACGGTACGGGGACGACGCTCGGTGACCCCATCGAGGCGCAGGCGCTGTTGGCGGCGTACGGCGGGGACCGGGTGGAGCCGTTGTGGCTGGGGTCGGTGAAGTCGAACATCGGCCACACCCAGGCGGCGGCGGGTGTGGCCGGTGTGATCAAGATGGTCATGGCGATGCGGCACGGTGAACTGCCGCGGACCCTCCACGTGGACGCGCCGACCTCGCACGTCGACTGGGAGTCCGGAAACATCCGGCTGCTCACCGAGGCCCGGCCCTGGCCCGACAACGGCCACCTGCGTCGCGCGGGCATCTCGGCGTTCGGCATCAGCGGTACGAACGCGCACGTGATCCTGGAGGCACCGGCCCCGGACCCGGCCGAGGAGACGTCGCCCGAGTCCCCTGTCACGCCCGCGGCCGCGGTACCGGTGCCGTGGCTGCTGTCGGCGAAGTCGGACGCGGCCCTGCGCGAACAGGCCCGCAGGCTGCGCGGGTTCCTCGCCGAGCACCCCGAGGTCACGCCGGCCGAGGTGGCCGCGGACCTGGCCGCGCGGGCCCGGTTCCCGCACCGTGCCGTGCTGACGGACCCGGCCGGCCTGGACGCGCTGATCGACGGACAACCTGGAATCGTCACGAGCACTGCCTCCCCGGGCCGGTCGGCGTTCGTGTTCTCCGGTCAGGGTGGTCAGTGGGCGGGGATGGGGCGGGGTCTGTACCGGGAGTTCCCGGTGTTCGCGCGGGTGTTGGACGAGGTGTGCGGGTTGCTGGGCCTGCCGGTGGAGGTGCTGTTCGAGGACGAGGAAGGCGTACTCGGGGAGACGGAGTTCACGCAGGCCGGGGTGTTCGCGCTGGAGGTGGCGCTGTTCCGGTTGGTGGAGTGGCTGGGTGTGCGGCCGGACTTCGTGGTGGGGCACTCGGTGGGTGAGGTGGCGGCGGCCCATGTGGCGGGTGTTCTGGGCCTGGAGGACGCGTGTGTGCTGGTGGGCGCGCGCGGCCGGTTGATGCAGGGCCTGGCCGGTGGTGGGGCGATGGTGTCGCTCCGGGCGTCGGCGGAGGAGGTGCTGGGGTCGCTGGTGCCGGGGGCCGAGGTGGCGGCGGTCAACGCGCCGGACGCGGTGGTGGTGTCGGGCGACGAGGCTGCGGTCGAGGTGGTCGCTGAGGTGTGGCGTGGCCGTGGGCGCCGGGTGCGGCGGTTGGAGGTCGGTCGCGCGTTCCATTCGGCGCGGATGGATCCGGTGCTGGAGGAACTCGGTGAGGTGGTCGCGGGCCTGTCGTTCGGTGAGCCGGTGATCCCGGTGGTTTCGACGGTGGCCGGGCGTCCGGTGGAGATGGGGGAGCCGGGGTACTGGGTGCGGCAGGTGCGGGAGCCGGTCCGTTTCGCCGATGCCCTGGAGTGGTTGGCGGGTCAGGGTGTTACGGGGTTCGTGGAGGTGGGTCCGCATCCGTTGCTGGTGGGGAACGGGTTGATGCGCCGTGGTGCTGATTCTCCGGAGCGGTTGTTCGCGGGGCTGGGGCGGTTGTGGGCGGACGGCGCCGTGCGCTGGACGCCACCGGTGACCGCGACCACGACCACGACGGCGGGGACGTCGGACGTGCGGGTGCCTTCGTACGCCTTCCAGCACCAGCACTACTGGCTCCGGCCCACCACCCCGGCACCGACCGGTGACGGCTCGATCGACCACCCGCTGCTGCGGGAAGCCATGGAACTCCCCGACGACAACGGCGTGGTGCTGACGGGACAACTCGCCACCGCCGCGCAGCCGTGGCTCACCGAACACGTCATCTCGGGCTCGCCCCTGCTGCCCGCCGCGGCGTTCGTGGACCTGGCGCTCCGGGCCGGCGAACACGTCGGCTGCCCGGCGGTCGAGGACCTGACGCTGGAGACACCGCTGGTGGTCGCGGACGGCACGCAGGTGTCCGTGACCGTCGGCCCCGACCGGGCGGGCCGGCGCAGTCTCTCGATCCACTCGCGCGCGGACGGCGAGTGGGTACGGCACGCCACCGGGACCCTGGGCGCCGTACCCGTCGCACCACGGGATCCCTGGGCACAGCAGTGGCCGCCGCACGCCGAAGCCGTCGACCTCGACGCCTTCTACGACAACCTGGCCGACGCCGGATTCGCCTACGGTACGGCCTTCCAAGGTCTGCGAGCGGCCTGGCGCGACGGCGACACCCTCTACGCGGAGGTGGCCGTACCCCCCGGCGACACCCGGTTCGCCCTGCACCCCGCCCTGCTCGACGCCGCGATCCAGACCGTGACCGTCGCCGACGACCGGGCGAAGATGCCGTTCTCCTTCGCCGGGATCTCCTGGTGGCGCGGCGCCGAGCACGCCAGGGTCCGGCTGACCGTGACCGGCCAGGACACCTGCGCGATCGGCCTCGCCGACCGGTCGGGCGCGCCGGTCGCCGAGATCGCCTCGTTGACCCTGCGCCGGCCGGCCGGGGCCACCACGCAGGACGTGCCGTACCAGGTGGCGTGGCCGGTCCTGGAAACGGCGACCACCGAACCGGACATCCCGGTCCACCACGCCACATCGCCCGTCGAGACCCTGCGGGTGATCCAGGACTTCCTCACCACGGACACCCCGCGCATGGTGGTCGCCACGCGCAACGCCGTGCCGGTCCGTCCGGGCGAGGACGTCGACCCGCAGGCCGCCGCCGTCTGGGGCCTGGTCCGGTCGGCCGCCACCGAGCACCCCGGCCGGTTCGTGCTGGTCGACGGTGACGGCGGCGACGAGGTCCGGCTGGCCGGCGACGAACCCCAGCTCGCGATCCGCGCCGGCGCCGTTCACGTCCCCCGCCTCGAACGGGCGCGGACCGAACCGCTGCCCTCGCCGCTCAGCCCCGAGGGCACGGTGCTCGTCACCGGCGGCACCGGCACCCTGGGCGCCACGATCGCCCGCCACCTCGCCGTACGGCACGGCGTGCGGCACCTGCTGCTGGTCGGCCGGAGCGGCCCGGATGCCCCCGGCGCGGCCGCGCTGACCGCCGACCTGGCCGCGCTGGGCGCGACCGCCGACATCGTGGCGTGCGACGTGTCCGACCGCGAGGCGGTGGCGCGGCTGCTCGCCGAACACCCGGTCACCTCGGTGATCCACGCCGCGGGCACGCTGGCCGACACCGTCGTGGAATCCCTCACCCCGCAGCGGTTCGCGCGCGTGTGGGAGCCGAAGGCCCTCGCGGCGCGGCACCTCCACGAACTGACCTCGGACCTGGAGGCGTTCGTGCTGTTCTCGTCGGCGGCCGGTGTGCTGGGCGGCGCGGGCCAGGCGAACTACGCGGCGGCGAACGCGTACCTCGACGGCCTCGCCGCACACCGGCACGCCCAGGGACAGCCGGCCGTGTCGCTCGCCTGGGGCTACTGGGCGGAGGCCAGCGGCATGACCGGAGGTCTGACCGCCGTCGACCGGCACCGCCTGGCCAGGGCCGGCGTACGGCCGCTGCCGACGACGGACGCGCTGGCCCTGTTCGACGCCGCGCTGACCGCGGGTACCCCCACCCTCGCCCCCGTCAGGTTCGACCTGCCGGCGCTGCGCCGTGCCGGCGACCCGCCCGCCCTGCTGCGGGAGCTGGTACGGCCCCGGCGCAGGCAGGCCGCCGACCGCGCGTGGACGCAGGCCGACGTGCTGCAACTCGTCGTGGGCCAGGTCGCCCTCGTCCTGGGGCACTCGTCACCGGAGGCGGTCAACCCCGACCAGGCGTTCACCGACATCGGGTTCGACTCGCTCACCGCCGTGGAACTGCGCAACCAGCTCGACGCGGACACCGGCCTGCGCCTGCCCGCCACGCTCGTCTTCGACCACCCGACACCGGCCCGCCTCGCCGCCTTCGTGCACACGCGGCTGCACGGCACCGGACCCGACCCCCTGCTCGCCGAACTCGACCGGCTCAAGTCCACCCTGGACGCGGCAGCCGCCGACGCCGACTACGAGACCGTCGCGGCCCGCCTCGAAGCACTTCTCGCGGCCTGGACCGCCAGACGTACCGGCTCCGCGGCCGGTGTCGACGAGGCCAGCGACGACGAACTGTTCAGCCTTCTGGACGATGCGCACCGCAGGACCGAGGTCATCCGCTCGGGCGAGTCCCGAAACGCTGAGGAGTAGCGATGTCCGACGAAGAGAAGCTCCGCACGTACCTCAAGCGCGCCACGGCCGACCTGGGAGTGCTCAGTAAGCGCCTCGCCGACATGGAGGAGGCCGCGCGCGAGCCGATCGCGATCATCGGCATGGGCTGCCGCTACCCGGGCGGAGTGGAGTCCCCGGACGGCCTGTGGCGGCTTGTCTCGGACGGTGTCGACGCGATCACCGAATTCCCGCCGGACCGTGGATGGGAAGTCGTTTACGACCCCGACCCGGACCGACCGGGCACGACCTACAGCCGGTCGGGCGGCTTCCTCGCCGACGGCGCCGGCTTCGACGCCGGGTTCTTCGGCATCTCGCCGCGCGAGGCACTGGCGATGGACCCGCAGCAGCGGGTGCTGCTGGAGACCGCCTGGGAGACCTTCGAGTGCGCCGGCATCGACCCGACCGCACTCGGCGGCAGCCGGACAGCGGTGTTCACCGGCCTGTGGTCCTCCGGCTACGGCAACCAGCCGCCGCCGGACCTCGAAGGTTTTCTCGCCACCGGAACAGCCACCAGCGCCACGTCCGGGCGGGTGTCGTATCTGCTGGGGCTGGAGGGTCCGGCGGTGTCGGTGGACACGGCGTGCTCGTCGTCGCTGGTGGCGATCCATCTGGCGGCGCAGGCATTGCGGGCGGGGGAGTGCTCACTGGCCCTGGCCGGTGGTGTGACGGTGATGGCGACGCCGGCGGGGTTCGTCGAGTTCTCGCGGCAGCGGGGGCTTGCGGTCGATGGGCGGGTGAAGGCGTTCGCCGAGGCGGCCGATGGCACGGCCTGGGGTGAGGGCGCCGGCTTGGTGCTGCTGGAACGGCTGTCGGACGCCCGCCGCAACGGCCACCGGGTGCTGGCGGTGGTGCGGGGTTCGGCGGTGAACCAGGACGGTGCGTCGAACGGGCTCGCGGCGCCGAATGGTCCGTCGCAGGAGCGGGTGATCCGGCAGGCGTTGGCGAACGCGGGACTGTCGACGGCCGACGTGGACGCGGCGGAGGCCCACGGCACCGGGACCACCCTTGGCGACCCCATCGAGGCCCAGGCACTCCTGGCGACGTACGGTCAGGGGCGGGACGAGCCGTTGTGGCTGGGATCGGTGAAGTCGAACATCGGGCACACGCAAGCCGCCGCCGGCGTGGCGGGTGTGATCAAGATGGTCATGGCGATGCGGCACGGTGAACTGCCGCGGACCCTCCACGTGGACGCGCCGACCTCCCACGTCGACTGGTCGGCGGGCCGTGTCTCACTGCTCACCGAGGCCCGGCCGTGGCCGGAGACGGGGCGTCCCCGCCGTGCCGGCGTGTCGGCGTTCGGCATCAGCGGCACCAACGCGCATGTGGTGATCGAGGCGGCTGCCGAGGAGCCGGTCGAGGTTTCGACGGGGTCCGCAGGCGGGCTGGTGCCGTGGGTGTTGTCGGGGAAGTCGGATGTGGCGTTGCGGGAGCAGGCGCGTCGGCTGGGGGCGTTCCTGGCCGGGCATCCGGGGGTTGACGCGCTCGCCGTGGGCCGGGAGTTGGCGGGACGGTCGCGTTTCGATCACCGTGCGGTGCTGAGCGGTGTGGAGGCGTTGGAGGCACTGGCGGAGGGCCGGTCGGCGCCGGGTCTGGTCACCGGGACCGTCCGTCCGTTGGGTCGGTCGGTGTTCGTGTTCCCGGGGCAGGGTGCGCAGTGGGTGGGGATGGGCCGGGAGCTGTACGCCGCGTACCCCGTCTTCCGGGCCGCCAGGGACGAGTGCGCCCAGGCCCTGGCCCCGTACACCGACTGGTCCCTGGCCGATGTCCTGGACGGTGCCCCGCTCGACCGCGTGGACGTCGTGCAGCCCGCCCTGTTCGCGGTGATGGTGTCCCTGGCGGCACTGTGGCGTGCCCATGGTGTGGAACCGGATGCCGTTGTCGGGCATTCGCAGGGGGAGATCGCGGCGGCGTACGTGGCGGGGGCGTTGTCGTTGGAGGACGCGGCCAAGGTGGTCGCCCTGCGCAGCAAGGCCCTGGTCGCCCTGGCCGGACACGGCGGCATGGTTTCCATAGGCCTCGGGCATGAGCGGGCCGTCGGGTTCCTGGCCCGCTGGGACAACCGGCTGACCGTGGCGGTGGTCAACTCGGCGGACAGCGTGGTGGTATCGGGCGATCCGGACGCGCTGGACGAACTGCTGGCGGCCTGTGAGGCCGACGGCATCCGCGCCCGCCGCCTGCCCGTCGACTACGCCGCCCACTCCGTCCAGGTCGAGGCGATCCGCGAGCAACTGCTCACCGACCTCGCCGGCATCACGCCCCACCCGGCGGCGATCCCGTTCTACTCCACGGTCACCGGCGAGCCGGTCGACACCTCCGCCCTCGACGCCGACTACTGGTACCGCAACCTCCGCGAACCCGTGCTGTTCGACCGGACCACCCGTGCGCTGCTCGACCACGGCCACACCGTCTTCGTCGAGGTCAGCCCGCACCCGGTCCTGGTCTCCGCCGTCGAGGAGACCGGTCACCACCACGGCTCCGACCTCCTCGTCACCGGCACGCTCCGGCGCGACCAGGACGACTTCCTCACCTCACTCGGCCGCCTGCACGTCCATGGTGTCCCGGTCGACTGGCGGTTCCCGGACGACACCGAGCCCGTCAGCCTGCCGACGTACGCCTTCCAGCGCCGGCCGTACTGGCTGCGGCCCGTTTCGACGGCGTCGGGCGACCACCCCCTGCTCGGCACGTTCGTGGAACTGCCCGACGGCGCGGTGCTCAGCGGACGGATCTCGCTCGCCACCCACCCGTGGCTGGCCGACCACGCCGTGCGGGGCTCCGTCCTCCTGCCCGGCACCGCGTTCGCGGAAATGGCGGCCTACGCGGCCGGCCGGCTCGGCCACGCGGTCGAGGAGCTGGTGCTCGAAACGCCGCTCGTCCTCGACGACACCCCGGTGCACCTCCAGGTCGTCGTGGGCCCCGAGGAGGACGGCCGCAGCCCGCTCACGGTGTACTCGCGTGACGGTGACGAGTGGGTGCGGCACGCCACCGGGACCCTGGGCGAGGAGCCGGTGCTGAGAGCCTGGGACTGGCTGCCGGCCGGTGAGCCCCTCGACGTCGACGGGCTCTACGACTCGATGTCCGTGCTCGGCTACGAGTACGGGCCGGCGTTCCAGGGCGTCACGGCGGCCTGGCGGGTCGGCGACACCGTCTACGCCGAGGTGGAGCTTCCCGCCGAGGAACCGTTCGCCCTGCACCCCGCGCTGCTCGACGCCGCACTGCATCCCATGGCGTTCCTCACCGACCGAACCGGCCTGCCGTTCGCGTTCACCGGAGTGGCGATACGGCCCGCGGGCAGCCGGACGCTGCGCGTACGCCTGTCCGCCACCGGGCCGGACACGTACACCGTGGCCGTGGCCGATCCGGACGGCACCCCGGTCGCGGTCATCACATCGCTGACCGTCCGGGACGCCGCCGTCCCGGACAGCCTGTACGCACTCGACTGGGTCCCCTTCGAACCGGCATCGACGGGTGGCGACCCCGCCGACCTGGTCGTCCACGAGGTGCCCGGGCCGGAGCCCGAGGCGGACACCGTCGAGGCGGCGTACGAGAGCGCGCGGAGCGTACTCGCCGTGCTCCGGGACCACTTGGCGGGCGAGCGGACGCGGCTGGCGGTCGTCACCCGCAACGCCGTCGCCGCCGCGCCCGGTGACGTGGTCGGCCTCCACCACTCGATGGTCTGGGGCCTGGTCCGCGGCGCGCGGGCCGAGCACCCCGACCGGTTCGTCCTGGTCGACGCCGACCCGACCTGGGACCCCGCGCTGATCGCCGGCACGGACGAGCCGGAACTGGCGGTACGCCAGGGGGCGCTGCGCGTCCCCCGCCTGGTCCGCGTCGGCGCGAGCCTCACCCCGCCGGACGGGACCTGGCGGCTGGAGGACACGGGCACCGGCAGCATCGACGACCTGGCGCTGGTGCCCCGCCCGGAGCTCCTGGAGCCGCTGGGGCCCGGGCAGGTCCGGATCGCCGTGCGGGCGGCCGGACTCAACTTCCGGGACGTGCTGATCGCCCTCGGCGTCTACCCCGGCGAGGCCCTGATGGGCGGCGAAGGCGCGGGCGTCGTCCTCGAAACCGGCCCGGACACCCGGTTCCGGCCCGGCGACCGCGTCATGGGCCTGGTCCCCGGCGCCTTCGGCCCGGTCACCGTCGCCGACCAGCGGCTGCTGGTCCGGATGCCCGACGACTGGTCGTTCGCCAGGGCCGCGTCGGTGCCCGTGGTGTTCCTGACCGCCTGGTACGGCCTGCGTGACCTGGGCGGGCTGAAGGCCGGCGACCGGGTGCTGATCCACGCCGGCACCGGCGGCGTCGGCATGGCGGCGATCCAACTGGCCCGGCGGCTCGGGGCGGAGGTGTTCGCCACCGCCGGCCCGGCCAAATGGCACGCCCTGCGCGCCATGGGACTGGACGAGGACCACATCGCCTCGTCGCGCACCCTGGAGTTCGAGCGGAAGTTCCCGTCCATGGACGTGGTGCTGGACTCGCTGTCCGGCGAGTTCGTCGACGCCTCCCTGCGGCTGCTCGGGCCCGGCGGCCGGTTCGTGGAGATGGGCAAGACCGACATCCGCGACGCGGCCGACCATCCCGGCATCGTCTACCGGGCGTTCGACATCGCCGACGCGGGGCCGGAACGGCTCGGCGAGATCCTGGACGCCGTCGTACGGGCCTTCACGGACGGCGGGTTCGCACCCCTGCCGTTGGACGTGCGCGGGGTCCGGGACGCGGTCGACGTGTTCCGGTTCATGAGTCGGGCCGCTCATGTGGGGAAGATCGTTCTCTCGGTTCCCCAGCCGGTCGATCCCGGGGGCACGGTGTTGATCACGGGTGGTACGGGGACGCTGGGTGGTCATGTGGCCCGGCATCTGGTGGTCGAGCGGGGTGTGCGGCATCTGGTGCTGGTCAGCCGCAGCGGTGGCGGAGTGGCACTGCGTGAGGAGTTGGAGGGGCTGGGCGCGGAGGTGACCGTGGCCGCCTGCGACGTGGCGGACCGGGACGCGCTGGCGGCCCTGCTGGACTCGATCCCGGCCGAGCGTCCGCTGACGGCCGTCGTCCACGCGGCCGGTGTGCTCGACGACGGCGTCGTCGAATCCCTCACGCCCGAGCGTCTCGCCGTCGTCTGGGAGCCCAAGGCCCGGGCGGCGTGGAACCTGCACGAACTGACCCGGGGACTGGACCTCACCGCCTTCGTCCTTTTCTCCTCGGCCGCCGGCACGCTCGGCAGCCCCGGCCAGGCCAACTACGCCGCGGCCAACACCTTCCTCGATGCCCTCGCCGTGCACCGGCGCGCCCTCGGACTTCCGGCGACCTCGCTGGCCTGGGGCTTCTGGGCCGAAGCCAGCGGCATGACCGGGAACCTGACCGGTGCCGACCAGGACCGGCTGACGCGCGCCGGGGTCGTGCCGCTGGCCACCGACCACGCCCTGTCGCTGTTCGACGCGGCCCTGGCCACGGACCGGGCCGCGCTGGTGCCGGCACGCCTCGACCTGTCCGTGCTGGCGGGCGCCCCGGCGGCCCCGGCGGCCCTCAAGGGCCTCATATCCCGCAAGGCGGCCCGGCGCCCGGCGAGGCACGGCGCGATCGCCGACCGCCTGCGGTCACTGCCGGAGGCCGAACGGCTGCGAGCCGCACTCGACCTGGTCACCGCCGACACCGCCGCCGTGCTCGGGCACAGCGAACCGGCGGCCGCATGGGACCGGCAGCCGTTCAAGGACCTCGGCTTCGATTCGCTGACCTCCGTCGAACTGCGCAACCGGCTCAACAACGCCACCGGCCTGCGCCTGCCCGCCACCGTCACCTTCGACCACCCCACCCCGCGGCAACTCGCCGAACACCTGCTGAGCAGGATCCTCGACGGGGGTGTGGCGTCGGCGGCACCGGTGGTGCCCGCGGTGTCGGTGTCGGACGATCCGGTGGTGATCGTGGGCATGGGGGCCCGGTATCCGGGTGGGGTGGAGTCGCCGGAGGAGCTCTGGAGTCTGGTGTCGGGCGGGGTGGATGCGATCGGGGCGTTCCCGTCGGATCGTGGATGGGATGTCGAGGGGTTGTTCCATCCGGATGCGGATCATCCCGGGACGTCGTACACGCGGTCGGGGGGCTTCCTCGCGGACGCGGCGGGGTTCGACGCGGATTTCTTCGGGATCTCGCCGCGTGAGGCGTTGGCGATGGATCCGCAGCAGCGGGTGCTGCTGGAGACCGCGTGGGAGACGTTCGAGGACGCGGGGATCGATCCGACGTCGTTGCGGGGCAGCCGGACGGGTGTGTTCACCGGCATCTGGTCCTCCGGCTACGGCGACCAGGCGCCCGCCGACGCCGAGGGCTACCTCGGCACGGGCGCCGCGACCAGCGTGACCTCCGGCCGGATCGCCTACCTGCTCGGGCTGGAGGGCGCGGCGGTCTCGCTGGACACCGCCTGCTCGTCCTCGCTGGTGGCGATCCACCTGGCAGCCCAGGCGCTCCGTTCGGGGGAGTGCTCACTGGCCATGGCCGGCGGGGTGACCGTGATGGCGACCCCGCTGGGGTTCACGGAGTTCTCCCGCCAGCGCGGCCTGGCCCCTGACGGCCGGGTGAAGGCGTTCGCCGAGGCGGCCGACGGGACGGCCTGGGCCGAGGGCGCGGGCCTGCTGCTGTTGGAACGCCTGTCGGACGCCCGCCGCAACGGGCACCGGGTGCTGGCGGTGCTGCGGGGGTCGGCGGTCAACCAGGACGGCACCTCCAACGGCCTCGGGGCGCCGAACGGTCCGTCGCAGGAGCGGGTGATCCGTCAGGCCCTGGCGAACGCGGGGCTGTCGACGGCGGACGTGGACGCGGTGGAGGCGCACGGCACCGGCACCACGCTCGGTGACCCCATCGAGGCGCACGCGCTTCTGGCGACCTACGGTCAGGACCGGGACGAGCCGTTGTGGCTGGGGTCGGTGAAGTCGAACATCGGCCACACCCAGGCCGCCGCCGGTGTGGCGGGCGTGATCAAGATGGTCATGGCGATGCGGCACGGGCAACTGCCGCCGACGCTGCACGTCGACGCGCCGACCTCGCACGTCGACTGGGAGTCCGGCAACATCCGGCTGCTCACCGAGGCCCGGCCCTGGCCCGACCGTGGCCACCCGCCTCGCGCGGGCATCTCGGCGTTCGGCATCAGCGGCACCAACGCGCACGTCGTCATCGAGGCGGCTGCCGAGGAGCCGGCCGGGGTTTCGACGGAGTCCACGGGCGGGGTCGTGCCCTGGGTGCTGTCGGGGAAGTCGGAAGCGGTGCTGCGGGAGCAGGCGCGTCGGCTGGGTGCCTTCGCCGCCGTGCATCCCGAGGTGAGTGCGGCGGCGGTCGGGGGTGCTCTGGCCGCCCGCACGGTGTTCGAGCACCGGGCCGTGGTGGTGGGCAGCGCCGAGGCCCTGGACGCTCTGGCCGAGGGCGGCGTGGCGCCGGGTCTGGTCACCGGGATCGCCCGCCCGCTGGGTCGTTCGGTGTTCGTGTTCCCGGGTCAGGGTGCGCAGTGGGTCGGTATGGGTGGGGAGCTGTACGGCTCGGAGCCGGTGTTCCGGGAGGCGATCGATGCGTGTGACGCGGCGTTGGCGCCGTACACGGACTGGTCGTTGGTGGAGGTGTTGACCGGCGGTGGCTCGCTGGAGCGGGTGGATGTGGTGCAGCCCGCCCTGTTCGCGGTGATGGTGGCGCTGGCGGAGTTGTGGCGTGCCCACGGTGTGGAGCCTGATGCGGTCGTCGGGCATTCGCAGGGGGAGATCGCGGCGGCGTACGTGGCGGGGGCGTTGTCGTTGGAGGACGCCGCCAAGGTGGTCGCGCTGCGCAGTAAGGCTCTGGTCGCCCTGGCCGGCCAGGGCGGGATGGTGTCGGTCGGCCTCGGGCATGAGCGGGCCGCCGGGTTCGTGGCCCGCTGGGACGGCCGGCTGACGGTGGCGGTGGTCAACTCCGCGGAGAGCGTGGTGGTATCGGGCGACCTGGACGCGCTGGACGAACTGCTGACGGCCTGCGAGGCCGACGGCATCCGCGCCCGCCGCCTGCCCGTCGACTACGCCGCCCACTCCGTCCAGGTCGAGGAGATCCGCGAGCAACTGCTCACCGACCTCGCCGGCATCACACCGCGCCCGGCGACGATCCCGTTCTACTCCACGGTCACCGGCGAGGAGATCGACACCTCCGCCCTCGACGCCGATTACTGGTACCGCAACCTCCGCGAACCCGTACTGTTCGACCGGACCACCCGGCTGCTGCTCGCCTCGGGCAGCGACCCCGTCTTCGTCGAGATCAGCCCGCACCCGGTGCTCACGCCCGCGCTGGAGGAGCACGAGGCGGGGGTGGTGACCGGGACACTGCGCCGCGACCACGGCACCCCGGCCGAGTTCCTGGCCGCCGCGGCGCGGCTGTTCGTCGCGGGTGTGCCGGTGCGGTGGCCGATCCCTGAAGGGGAGCCGGCGGCGCTGCCCACCTACCCCTTCCAGCGGACGCGGTTCTGGCTCGCCGGAGGCGCGGGAGACGTGTCCGCGGCCGGGCTCGACCCGGTGGACCACCCGCTGCTCGGCGCCGCTGTCGAGGTGGGCGAGCAGCGGGTCCTGACGGGTCGGCTCTCCCTGGCCACTCACCCCTGGCTCGCGGACCACTCCGTACTGGGGACGGTGCTGCTGCCCGCGACGGCGTTCGTGGAACTGGTGGTGCACGCGGCCGGGGCGGCAGTGGAGGAACTGGTCCTGGAGGCGCCGCTGACGTTGCCCGCGGACGGCGCGGTGGACGTGCAGGTCGTCGTGGGCGAGCCGGACGGGACCGGCCGCCGCACGGTCGACGTCCGGTCCCGTGCGGACGGTTGGGTGCGGCACGCCACCGGCACGGTGAGCGGGGAACCCGTGGTCGGGCAGGAGCTGACGCAGTGGCCGCCGGCCGGCGCGGAACCGGTCACCGGGCTCTACGACACGCTCGCCGCGGCGGGCTACGAGTACGGGCCGGCCTTCCAGGCCGTGCAGGCGGTGTGGCGCCGCGGCGATGAGGTGTTCGCCGAGGTCACCGTGCCGGACGCGGCCCGGTTCTCCGTCCATCCAGCCCTGCTGGACGCCGCCCTGCAACCGCTGGCGCTGCTGTCCGGCACGGAAGGCGACGTGCGGCTGCCGTTCTCGCTGAGCGGGATCGCGGTCCACCGCACCGGCGTGACCTCCGCGCGCGTGCGGCTGACGGTGGCGCGTCCCGGCACGTACGCCGTCCACCTGGCGGACCGGTCCGGCGAGCCCGTGGCGACCATCGAGGCGCTGACCACCCGTCCGATGGCCGAGCGCGGCCCGCTGTACGCCCTCGACTGGATTCCGCTGGCCCCCGGCGAAGGCACGCTCGGCGACGCCGTCGTCTCGCCCGGCTCGGTCGCCGAGGCGCTGACGGCCGTCCAGGACTTCCTGGCCGGGCCCGGCGAACGGCTCGTGGTGCGCACGCGGGGCGCGGTCGCCGTCGTTCCCGGTGACGGGGTGAGCGACCCGGAAGCCTCGGCCGTATGGGGCCTGGTCCGGTCCGCGCAGTCCGAGCACCCCGGCCGGTTCGTGCTC
This sequence comes from Kitasatospora sp. NPDC127067, assembly GCF_042724755.1. Classification (NCBI taxonomy): domain Bacteria; kingdom Bacillati; phylum Actinomycetota; class Actinomycetes; order Kitasatosporales; family Streptomycetaceae; genus Kitasatospora; species Kitasatospora sp. NPDC127067. Next base: position 14,049 of record NZ_JBHXEM010000168.1, read on the forward strand.
GTGGACGCCGACGAGCTGCCCGACGGCCTGTCGGTCGGCGACGAGGACCAGGTGGCGGTGCGCCGGGGGGCCGTCTACGTGCCCCGGCTCGTGCGCTCCGCACCGGAGGCGTTCGACGGACGGCTGACGCAGGCGGGCACGGGCAGCCTGGACGACCTCGCCTTCCTGCCGTACGAGCAGGCCCCGCCCGGGCCCCGGGAGGTGCGCGTCGCCGTGCGGGCGGCCGGCCTGAACCTCCGGGACGTGCTGATCGCCCTCGGCGTCTACCCGGACCCGGCGCTGCTCGGCAGCGAGGGCGCGGGCGTCGTCACCGAGGTCGGCGCCGAGGTCACCGGGCTGCGGCCGGGTGACCGGGTCGCCGGGCTGCTGCCCGGCGCGTTCGGCCGGGTGGCCGTCGCCGACCACAGGGCGCTGGTGCGCATCCCCGACGCGTGGACGTTCACCCAGGCCGCCACTGTGCCGATCGCGTTCATGACCGCGTGGTACGGCCTGCGCGACCTGGGCGGTCTGAAGGCCGGTGACCGGGTGCTGATCCACGCCGGGGCCGGCGGCGTCGGCATGGCGGCGGTCCAGCTCGCGCGACTTTGGGGCGCGGACGTCCACGCGACCGCCGGCCCGGGCAAGTGGGACGCGCTGCGCGCCCTGGGGCTGGACGACGACCACATCGCCTCGTCCCGGACCCTGGAGTTCGCCGACCGGTTCGGACCCTTCGACGTGGTGCTGAACTCGCTGTCCGGTGAGTTCCTGGACGCCTCCCTGCGGCTGCTCGCGCCCGGCGGGCGGTTCGTGGAGATGGGCAAGGCCGACATCCGGCCCGGCGTGCTGGCCTTCGACCTGGCCGACGCGGGCCCGGAGCGGCTGGGGGAGATCCTGGCCGAGGCCGTCCGGCTGCTCAGCGCGGGCGAGCTGCGTCTGCCACCACTCACCACCTGGGACGTCCGCCGCGCGCGGGACGCCTTCCGGTTCATGAGCCGGGCGGCTCATGTCGGGAAGATCGTCCTCACTGTTCCTGCGGATCTGGATGCGGCCGGTACGGTGCTGATCACCGGTGGTACGGGGACGCTGGGGGGCCATGTGGCCCGGCATCTGGTGGCCGAGCGGGGTGTGCGGCATCTGGTGCTGGTCAGCCGCAGCGGTGGCGGGGCGGCGTTGCGTGAGGAGTTGGAGGGGCTGGGCGCGGAGGTGACCGTGGCCGCGTGCGACGTGGCCGACCGGGACGCGCTGGCGGCCGTACTGGACTCGATCCCGGCCGCGCACCCGCTGACCGCGGTCGTCCACGCGGCCGGTGTGCTGGACGACGCCGTGGTCGAGTCCCTGACCCCAGAGCGTCTCGCCGCGGTCTGGGAGCCCAAGGCGCGGGCGGCGTGGAACCTGCACGAACTCACCCGGGGACGGGATCTGACGGCGTTCGTCCTCTTCTCCTCGGCGGCCGGGACGCTCGGCAGCCCCGGGCAGGCCAACTACGCCGCAGCGAACGCCTACCTCGACGGCCTGGCCGCGTACCGGCGTGCCCAGGGCCTGCCGGGGGTGTCGCTGGCCTGGGGCCGGTGGGCCGAGGCCAGCGGGCTGACCGGGCAGATGTCCGAGGCCGACGGTGAACGCCTCGCCCGCGCGGGGCTGCTGCCGATGGCGACCGACTACGGACTCGGGTTGTTCGACGGGGGCCTGGACACCGCGGAACCGGCGGTGGTCGCGGCCCGACTCAAGGTGTCCGCACTGGGCGACCGGCCGGTGCTGCGCGCGCTGGCACGCGCCCGCAAACCGGTGCGGACCACCGGACTGGCGGGCGAGCTGGGATCGCTCCCCGAGGCCCGGCAACGCGAGATTCTGCTCGACCTGGTCAGCACCCACGCCTCGGCCGTGCTGGGCCGCAGCGACGGGATCGGTGGCGACCTGGCCTTCAAGGACCTGGGCTTCGATTCGCTCACCGCGGTGGAACTGCGCAACCGGCTGTCCACGGCGGTCGGGACCCGGCTGTCGGCGACGATGGTCTTCGACCACCCGACCCCGGCCCGGCTGGCCGAATACCTGCGTGAGGTGGTCCTCGGCAAGGAGCGCCGGACGGTCGCGCCCGTGCCGGTCGGGGTTCCGGTGCCGGGTGATCCGGTGGTCGTGGTGGGGTTGGGGGCCCGGTATCCGGGTGGGGTGGGGTCGGCCCAGGAGTTGTGGGGTCTGGTGGCGGGTGGGGTCGATGCGGTGGGGGAGTTCCCGTCGGATCGTGGGTGGGACGTGGGTCGTCTCTACGATCCGGCCGGTGGTCCGGGGAGGTCGTACACGCGGTCGGGTGGTTTCCTCGCGGACGCGGCGGGGTTCGATGCCGGGTTCTTCGGGATCTCGCCGCGTGAGGCGTTGGCGATGGATCCGCAGCAGCGGGTGCTGCTGGAGACGGTGTGGGAGACGTTCGAGGACGCGGGGATCGATCCGACGTCGTTGCGGGGCAGCCAGACCGGCGTCTTCACCGGCATCTGGGCATCCGGCTATGCGGGCGGAGTGGACCAGATCTCGCGCGACGCGGACGGCTATGTGGCCACCGGCACGGCGACGAGTGTGACCTCCGGGCGGGTGTCGTACCTGCTGGGGCTGGAGGGTCCGGCGGTGTCGGTGGACACGGC
>NZ_JBHXEM010000169.1:0-16572 GCF_042724755.1 Kitasatospora sp. NPDC127067
CACCCCGACCAGCAACGACTGACAAGATCAACAGAAGACGCGAGGGTCAGAACTCAACCGACGAGAAAGGGTCACCGTTCAACCGCCGCCGACAAAGCAGCCTACAAGCCCAAATGAGATGTCTTCTTAAGCCGCTGCCGTACCGCGTCGAAGACGCCCTGGACCTTCGGTCCGGGGATCCCGCGCAGTTTGTAGGAGATGTACGGCATGTACCGCGTGGGCGAGTTGGCGGGCCCGGACTCGCATTCGTCCTTGTCGACCAGCGGGTCTGGGATCTTCACGGTGTCCTTGTCCGGGAGCACCCCGAGTGCGGCGGAGGCGTAGGCCTTGACCTTCTCCTCGGCCTGTCCGACGTTCGTGGACGGGGCGTCGCTTCCGCAGGCGGCGAGGGCGAGGATGCCGAGGGGCAGCAGACCCAGCGCGACGACGCGAGCGGACCGTCCGCGGATGGCGGTCCGTCCGTGCCGCGGTCCTGGCTGTGGGGATCGGCTCATGAGACCGGCCTTCCCGCGATGACCTGGCCGAACGCCTTCCAGGACGGCGTGCCCTTGTTCCAGTAGTGGTCGTGGTCGGTGTAGCGATGGCGTGATCGACTCCACGTGCTGGGAGAGGATCCCTTCGGTGACCCGTACCGTCCGTCCGACGCACGAATCGAGCTGGCGACCTATCCCGAAGCCGTTTTTCTCACCGGATTGTTCGTCTCACCGCACTGGCGAGACCATCCCCAGCTATCCGCAGAGGCGGCACGGCGTCTCGGCATCTCTCCCCGGCAGCTGCCACCTGACGTGACCAGGAAACCGCTACGTTAATGAGAACCCTAGGCGCGGCCGTCTCAGACCTCTCTCGGGGTGCTCAAGGCGATCCGGGCGTTCAAGGTGATGCAAAGTCATGAAGCGTCAAGCTCAAGCCGAGTCGTCCAGACGATGAAAGGCTCCTTCGAACTCTTTAGAGGCGAGCAGCTCGGCGATCACGCTCACCATCCCCCGGATGCCGGGATCCCGAACGATCAGCCCGTCCGAGCACCAGAAGCACCGGCCACCTGCGGCTTCTCCTGTCTCCTCCCATCTCTTCATCAACCGGCTGACCTCGGCGACTGTGAAGATCGTCGCACTCCAGCGTGAGCCATCTGGGAGGCGAACCTCAGCATCGACGTTGCAGACCTGGTCGAGTACCTCACCAGGGTTCGGCAGGAAGAAAGCCTCGAAGCCATCGGTTCGGACACGATAGTAAGGGCCGTCCCATCTGGCCTCGGAACGCGGTTCCGTGCTCATGCTCGTCACCTGGGGAGGATCCCAGCGCGCGACGCCGGGCACAACTGGCTTGCGGGCAGCTGATCACACTGGTGACACCTCGGCCAGTGAGCAGGTAGTTTGCGGGAGGACAGAGAGAAGAGTTCGCATGGACTCCCGGATCATCCGCATCCGACGCAAGCTAGCCAAGGTGCCCTACGCCGCGCTGCGAAGCCACTCCTTCGGTGAAGAGAAGCACCGGTTCCGCCTCGAACCCCCGCTGCCGAACGCGAAGGTCGCCGAGTTCGAGGCCGACCACCACATCGAACTGCCTGATCCCTACCGCAGTTTCCTGACCACACTGGGCGGGGGCGGAGCATCGCCCTTCTACGGCCTGCTGCCGTTGCGCTCATGCCGACTGTTCACGATGGACCCCCAAGGCGAGCCCAGCCGCCCTCGGGGGTTCACGTTCGCCAGCGGCCCGCCTCACCGAGGTGACCTGTTCCTGCACATCGTCGAGGCAGGGTGCACCGACCTGGTGCTTCTCGGTATCACGGGTCCCCTAACAGGCCGCATCGTCACCGGAAACGCTGACGGCTTCTGGGGCCCCAACGTCTCGTCGGCCACTGACTTCTTGGCCTGGTACGAACGCTGGCTCGACCACATGCTCGCTGGGCGCGACAACCGTGACCTGGAACTGACCTCACCAGCCCTGCGAGCGCCGGTCGACCGCATCCTGAGACAGCACCGGAACTGCACCCGAAGGGTCCATGCCGCATAGAACGCCGGCATCACTTCGATTGCGCGAACGATCATGGAGTAGTCCATGGGTGCGCTACCGCGATGTCCCACGTGTCTCAGGACCCACAAACGCAGCCATCCGCTGCTTGGAGCGCGACCGACTGATACCCGGCATCGTCGCCACGGCCGTGAGCGTGTGGTCCGCCCGAGTCCACGGGACCAAGCGACGCTGGAAGCCATGGGAGGCCGAATTCACCTGCCCCTGTTGCGGCGAAGGCTGGGCCCGCGACAAGCTCGAAGAGGCTATCTTCATGCTTCCACCCCGAGCCTCAGGCGAACTACGAGCACGGGTCGACGATCTGGACGCGGTGTTGCTGCGGCGGACCCATCACGAACCGCAGGCAGCTTCCGAACTGGCCTGGTGGCACTGCAGGTTCTGATCACGGGAGCTCGCGCTCGGCGCCCCTGGAAAATGCCATCTTCAATGAGACCCTCACCACTGAAATCCCAACAGAAATGACAATTCGCAGGCCAGAGGCCCTTGTCAGACCGTGATCGACGGGATGCCCATCCCCTCCTGACCAGGCACACCACCAAGACGTCAGGCCCATCCGCCCCGAATCCCAATCAGACCTGACAACGCGCAGGTTAAGGAGACATCTACATGCCGCGATGAATGAGACGGGACAGTCTTGTCTTGGTAAAACGGACGCGGTGTCAGCGAGTCAGACAAATGTCGTCGAATGGGACTATGTATCTCCCCGAGCCCGGCAACCTCACTGGGCCAGGGGCGGGAATGGCCAGCTGTCACATCGGCCTGATTGGATTCCTGCATGACGGATTGGTCGCAACTCAGCCACGCCTATGGCTCTGCAGAAGACATACCTGCCCTGCTGGACCAGATCGAAGCAGATCCGAGTGCCGAGCGCTGGAACGACCTCTGGTCGGCCCTCTGCCATCAGGGCAGCGTCTACTCGGCCAGTTTCGCGGCGCTTCCCCGGCTGACGACAATCGCCGCTGTTGCTGACCCGAAGGAGCGGCTGAGCGCACTGCACCTGGCAGCCGCGATCGTGGCGGGGGCGGCCCAACCGCACGGGGCCGGCGATGTCCGTGTGAAGTATGCGCAGGACATCGCGGCCCTGCTGCGAATGGCGAACGAACACCTTCGGACGTCTCCCGACAGGACCGAGTACATCTACCTGCTCGAAGCCCTCCTGGCATTCGAAGGTGTCCCGGTCTGGGGTGAAGACCTGGCATGGGGGCTCGTGAACGGGGAGTACGAGGTCTCCTGTCCCAACTGCGAAACCAGCCTGTTCATCGCCATCGGTGACTACGGTTACTTCTCCACGAGCGGCGACTACGCCCTGGATGACAACGTCGAGAAGGCCCCCTTGCGACCCGCGGGTCCTGGCGACCTACACGGCATCGGCCAACGCCTCCACACGCTCGCTCTCGCCGACGGTCAGAAAGAGGTCGCCGCCGCGGTGGCCTACCTCTTCGGAAGCGCGCACTGCACGGACTGCGGGACAGACTTCGCCGTGGCCGACCAAGTGGGCGATCCCTACTGACGTTGCTATGGCAGTGTCGGTGACGGGTGGCAGGCTGCGCCCATGAGCTACGACCTCGCCGTGTGGGAGGGCGAGCCTGATCCAGCTGACGTCGCCGTCGGTGGCCATCGTCTCGCGGTCCAGGACGGTGCGGATGCCGTGCAGGTCGCCGTGTGCGAGGGAGCCGCAGGCGCTCCAGAACAGCTCGGCGCGCTCCCCTCCGACAGGGGTGTGCGTGCCGGCCGTGTACACGATGTCGCCGTACCCGGGCATCTTCAGCCTCCCGTTCGACAGCTCGCCCTTCGGTAGGCCGACCGTGCGCAGCAGGTCCTTGATCTGCTCCTGGTGCTCCTGCCGGCCGTCCAGGGCGTGGCCCGGCAGTTTGATCTTCACCATACTGCTCTTCAGGTCTGCGAGGTGCATCCGCAGGCAGGGGTGGACCCGCTCGCGACGGTAGCCAGTGCCAAACAGCCACACGGTCCGCGCGGCATTCTCCAGGGCGACGCGCAGCAGGGTGGACGGGGCGTGGGTGGGCAGCAGCATCACGCGGTGGCCGTCGTTCTCGGTGCCGCTCACAAGGGCGACCAGGGCTTTTAGATGGTCGACGGCCACGGCCAGAGCATGGTGAGCGCTGTGGGAGAGCTGGTACGGGTCTGTCCTCGCGTCATCATCGGCGAGCGCGCTGCCCGCCTGCACACGCCATCCGGGCCATGGGCCGGCGGTGCGTTCGCCGAGCGGCGCGACGTGCTCGAAATGGCGCAGCAGGGCGTGCAGGAGAACCGTCTCGTCCACCTCTTCAGGGGTCGTCATGGCCGGTCAGGGTTGAGGTCCCGCACAGCCGTGATCCAACGATTTCCCGCCGGCACCGGCCCGCCCACCGGCACTGGCGGAGGCGGGCGATCCGTTCGCGGCGGCCGAGGCCGGGCTCCTCGCCGCCCGGGTAGTGTTCGGCTCCAAAAGATCAAGCGATTCCGTCGGGCTGCGCCGCGGCCTGCGGGCAAGGGGAGGCCAACGTGATCGTGGGTACCGGCCGGAGGCTCGTCCTGATCCGTCATGCGCAGGCCGAACGGGAGACGGCGGTCGACAGGGAACGGCGTCTCGACGAGCGGGGACGGGAGGAGGCGTCCCGGGCCGGACGATGGCTCGCGGGTTCCGGCATCACGCCCGATCTCGCGCGGGTGTCCGGCGCCCGCCGGACCAGGGAGACCTGGGAACACGTGGGCGCCGCGTTGCCGCGGCTCCCAGAGACGGTCCACGAGCCAGGGCTTTACGACCTCAGTGTGAAGATCCATCGACGGGAAGCGGGGATCGGCGAGCTGGTCGCGATGGTGCGTGAGAATTCGGACCACGTGGGCGACCTGGTCGTCGTCGGACACAGTCCGAGCCTGCCCGAGCTGGTCCGGCTCCTCGTCGGAGCAGCCGACGGCGACCTCTCACGGTGGGTGGAAGAGTCCGGGTTCCCGACCGCCTCCGTGGCCGTCCTCGAATTCGACGGTTCCTGGCAGGGGATCGGGCCCGGCGCAGCGAGGATCACCGCGTTCTGGACGCCGTCGCAGGGTTGAGACGGTGCACCCCGGGGCGTCGGCGCGTCCGACCCCACGCACCACCACCATGGCCAGCCCCACCTGCTACTGAAGGTCTACCGGGGTGAGCCGTCGGCGGAGGACGTGGACGCGGCGCTCGACACCCAGCTCGCTGCCCTCGGGACCGGTCGCGAAGCGCTGGCGTTCACCGGCAGCGTGGAAGGCGGCCTCGAGAAGTGCAACTGCTGGCCCGGGCAGGGTGCCGGCCCCGGGCCCTCGCCAGCGGTGCTCACGGCCATCGCGGTGACGGACGACGAACGCGCCGCCGAGTCGACGACGGGCAAGCCACCATCGACGGGCTACTGAAGCGGATCTCCGACGTCCCCACGCCGGTCGAGCCGACACCTCGGCAGATCGGCATCCCAGCGCAGGCTGCCCTGCCCAGTCGTTGGAATCGTCCAGAAGTCGGCTGGGTGGTAGCGATCAGCGGTTCAGCCGGTATCGGATGTAGTCCGGCGGGGTCGCGCCGATCTCGATGCGGTTCTCGTCGAGGCCATTGACGATTCGCAGACGGCCTCGGTGAAGGCGAACTCCACCGCCACCGTTGCGGCCGCCAGGTCACGGTCTGCCGGCCGCCACTCAAGCAGCGCGACCTCGCGCAGTTCCTGGCCGATGAACTGCTCCAGCCATTCATCGCTGTGGGACCACTGGGGCGTGAGCACGGACCGCTCCCACCCGGTGATGGCCGCTGCGGTGTCGATGGTGTTCCAGCCGATCGAGAGTTCGTCGAGCTTCGCGTGGCAGACCTCCACCCGGAGGCCGTCGAAGTCCACCACCACCGGGCAGTCGGCGAACCAGTCGTCGTCCCCGGCGAAGCGCACCAGGGCGAACCCCGTCAGCCGCCTGCCGACGAGCGTTGCCAGACGTGATTCGTGCGCCTGCCGAACCGCCTCGACTCCTACCAGGAAGGACGGTTTGAAGCCAGAGATTCCCATGTCCACAGCAGCTGAGTCTTCCTGCCCGCGACGCAATCGGCCAGCACGTATTCGAAGCGGCAGGATCCTCGGCGGCACTTGACAGCGTCGATTCCACGGAACGATACGGATGACGTGTCCTTCGACGACGCCGGAGTTCGAGAGCAGGGGGCGTCCTGCGACGATGACGGCGGCGAGGGCGCGGAGGCCGGGCCGGTCGTCCTGGCGGACCGCGCCAAGCCGTTCCGGGAGCCCTCCGCTCTGGTGTCCCGTCAACATGACGGCGAAGGAGCGGATGCGCGGTGTGAGAGCGTCGAGCCCGGGGTGATGGACCAGGAGGACGATGCTCGCGGGGGACGCTCTCGGAAAGCTGCGTGAACAGCCGCTACGTACTCACCGGCTCCGAGCTCACGGGTGCTGCTCCTCCTCAGGGTAACGACAGGTCCCGCTGCGAGGAGTTCGGCCTCGTGCTCGCGAGCACGGTTTCCTCGGCGCCAGGCTGAAAGAACGGGGCTTCCGGGTCGGCCTCGAGCTTCAGCCCTGCGCAGGCTGGGTTACGGATTCGAACTGAATAGATTCGCGTATCCTGAGACGAATCACAGCAGGTCAGGAAGTGTCGGCCCCGCACACGCGGGGATGGCTCCTCCCCGAGCGCATCCGCCGGCTTCGCTCCCGCGTCGGCCCCGCACACGCGGGGATGGCTCCATGTCCTCCGGGACGATGACGATCTGGCCCCGGTCGGCCCCGCACACGCGGGGATGGCTCCTGCCGAGTACAGCCGAGCTTTTCAGGAAGCACGTCCCGAGTGGTCCTACCGGGTGGGCGGACCCTGGTGCTGTGCTGGTTCTGCCCGCTTACCTGCTGCTCGAGTTCCGCACCACCTTCGACCCCGAGCCCCGGCGTGCGGTGGGTTGGCACGTCCACCAGCGCGGCGGACCCGGAAAGTAGAGGAGATCCGTCGAGCGGCAGGGCCGAAGACTTGAAGCGGGCCCCGGTCAGGTGGCGATTCCTGCCGCTCTGCCAGAACGATGCTTTCCGAGCGGGTGGATAGTGCGCCTGTGCCCGGCGGTCGGCCGGCCGCGGTGGAGCAGGGCGCGGATCTCCGACCCGGAACCGGACAGTCGGGCGCGTTCCGCCTCGCTGTCGGGCCGGCTTGCCGGTAGCACGTGTCGGTACGGCGCCGGACGCAGCCGGACCGGCGGACGGACAACAGGATCCGATCACGCCCACGACCCGTCGGCTGTGACGTTACCGTGAGCGGATGAGTGAGAAGTCGAAGCCACAGGTGTTCTCGAATCGCTGGGCCGTCGCCGTCGGTCCCGACGGCGACGAGTCGCCCCGCGATCTGTGCACGTGCCTCGAGCGCATCAGCACCAGGCCCCAGCGGCCGACCCGCTTCCACCGGGAGCGTCAGGACACCACCGCACCGGGATGGATCCGCCTTCTCGAACTGATCGAAGAAGCGGCAGCCGACGGACGTGAGGTCTTCGAACCGCTCGTGGAACTCACCGCGGAACAGCGGCGCCAGGTCGTCACGCTCCCCCCGACCATCGCCGAGCTCACGTCGGTCAAGCACCTCGTGCTGTACGGCAGCAACCTGGTGCGCATCCCACCCGAGATCGGCGCGATGCGCAGCCTCGAGGAGTTCACCCCGTACACCTCCTACCGCCTGCACTGGTTCCCGTACGAGATCACCCGGTGTGCCGGCCTGCGCCGCAGTACGGTGAGCACCCGGGCCGTCTATGGGAACTACAAGCGACGGCCGCCGTTTCCGCGGCTGTTGGCGACGACCGCCGCCCAGGGCGTCGACTTCGAGGACCTCGACCCCGGTGTGTGGGGTGCCGCGGTGATCCGTACGTGCAGCGTCTGCGACCAGCACATCGAGGGCGTGAACCTCCGCCAGGCCTGGATCTCACTGCGGACCTCGGGCGCCGACGTCCTGCCACTGCTGGTCAACGCCTGTTCGACGGCCTGCATCGACGCGCTGCCGGTTCCGGCAGAGGGCTACGTTCAGGCACCGCACGCCGGCGGACCGGGTGTCGAGCAGCCGCCGGCCGGCCCGAGCCCCCGCTGACCCGTTCAACTGCCTCAGCAGGTCCCGCGCCGGGCACCCCAGGACGTCACGGTGCTTGTCACGGCGTCACGGCAGCGAAGGCCCCATGGCGCCCCGCCCGGCGTTTTCCGGTCGCGCCGGGGGGGATGTGCACCTGCCGTCCTTGAGGGGGACGACCAAGGCTGCCGCCCCAGGCGCAGGCGAGCGGGATTCGATGCCTGGGTGTCGATCAGGACGGCGCTCGGCCCCGGTACGTCTCTCTGAACTACGCATTGTCCTGGCGATCACCCCCGGCGGGGCGGGTGCCTGGCGGTATTTTGACCGGACATCGTGGGAGGGATGGGCAGGCAGGTGGACAGTGATCGGCGGCGGCACGCAGCCGTCGTGGCGCTCGGTGCGCTCGGGCGGAGCCACGACTACCGTGACCGGGCGGATGCCGGTCACGGCCTGGCAGGCTTCGCCGAGATGCAGGAGGCACTCGGGCCACTGATCGAGCTCGTGCTCGACCCAGGTGACACTTTCGTGACCCGAGTGACCGCAGAAGCCCTGTTTCGGCGAAAGGACAGGGTCGGGCTGGCGATAGTCGCGTCTGCGCTGGCAGCCGCTGACTCGAATCACAGCGATTGGATCCACACCGCAATCGTCGACGTATTCGGCATCTTCTCGGACGACCGGGACAAGGCGTTGGAGCTCTGCGAGGAGTTGTCACGGGACATCGACGACCGCGTCGCCCTGGGAGCCTGCCGGTTGCACGAGATGCTGGTCGAGATCGACCCTGTCCTTCGCCCCGCATAGCACGGGGCGAACGCGGCCGTGAGAGTGCAGGTGCTCCACAGCAGGGGTCACCCGGCCGAGCAGCGGGCCACCGGGGCCGCCCTGTCCCCCCTCGGGACCTGGGCGGCCTCCGGACCGCTCCGCGTCGTCCGCTCCGCCACGACGATGGAGCCCCACTCGAAGGCCCGTGGCTGCGCCCTGCGGTGACGCGTAGTCCGCTGTGAACGGGCGGAAGTGCTCGTAGCGGACGGTGCGAGGCAGTTTCAGCACATGCTGCTCGGCGTCGGGGAACCGGAGCCGTTCATGCTCCGGCAGGCCCACGGCGGGGAGCCGGCGGCAACCGCGCCGATTGCCGGCGGGGTCAAGCAGGCAGATGGTCGTCCACGAACCCCTGCGGCCCCGTCCGGGTCCCCGCCGTGTTCCGGCGGCGCACCGCCTCCGCCGCGAGCAGCGCAGTCGGGATGGCCGCGGCCGGCACCGTCCACCACGGCAGGTCGGCCCAGAACGCGAGCACCGCGGGCATGACGCAGGAGAACAGCGTCCAGAAGAAGAGCGACCGGGCGAGGGCGAACGTGGTGGGACGGCCGGTGAACAGGAGTGCGCCCAGGGCGGCGGCGAGCACCGCCAGGAGCGCGGCGAAGGTGCCCAGCCCGGCGATGAGCTGCGCCTCGTCGCGGGGCTCGTCGACGGAGGCCTGCGCGACGCCAGCCCGCTCCAGGCGCATCACCTGGCCGCGCCACACCGTGCCGTCCACCCGGTCGCCGGGCTTCAGGCCCTCCAGCAGCGGCCCGGGGTTGCCGAACCGCACCGTGCCGCTCCAGGACGGCGCGCCGTCCAGCGTTGCCAGGTGGTCCTTGTGCCGGAGGACCGTGCCGCTGACGGTGAACGGCACGGTGCGCACGCATTCCTCGACCGCCGTGCCCGGGTTCCCGGCCGGGCAGGTCGTGGCGACCGAGTACGAGCGGGACCGCTCGGTGTCGTCCGGCATCCGGACGGCGAACACGTACCAGGCAGCCGCTGCCGGGACGAGCGCCGCCGCAGCGAGCAGCGCGCCGCCGGTGCGGGTCCATGGTGAGGGACGGTGGGTCATGACGGTTCTCCCCCCGGTCCGGTGCGTGGCCGGAACGCCTGGGTTGCCGTCGCCGGGGCGTGCCGCCCCGCCCCTTCCGGGGTCGGACGGCACCGGGCGGCCTGGAACGCCGGACGGTGTCTCAGTTCTCGGAATCTGTCCGAGGTCCACTGAAGCCCTGTGGACGGTGTGTTACGCCTGAGGGGCCGGGGCCGGCGGGTCCGCAGCCGGGGCCGGGCCGACGGCGTGCCGGCGGACCTCGCGTCGAGCGCCACGCACACCACCCCCGGACCGGCCCGCGGACACAACTGTCCCTTGTTCGCCGACCAGGCTTCCCGGCACTCCTTCGTGCACGCTATCGGACTCCGCCCCGGCTTCGCACACGGGTTCGCCAGGACGCCCGGACCGATCCGTACCGCATGCCGGTCACCACCTCGGGAGAGTCGGCGGCACACGTCCCGCAGCGCCGCCGGCGGAGCGACTCCCGCGCGGCCGATGACCCACCCCCGGATGACCCGGCAACAGCTGCGGCGGCGCTACCACGAGGCCGATCGCATCACGGGGGGCGGTCTCGTTCTCCACAACCCGGCGAACATGCGGGTCGAGCGTTACCGCTTCCGCGGAGCGCAGATCAGCACGCCCTGCAACATCGACGAGGTCAACCCGGACGCGCTCGCTTCCGCCGGACCAACCACGACGATGCGGCCTTCGTCGGCCAGGTCAGCGAATACCGAGCCTGATCCACCGGATCACGTGGAGACCCGGATGCCCGGCCAACGGACACGTTCGGTTCGGCGGGCGGGGACTACCAAATGCTGTTCTCCGGCCTGATGCCGCTCGCGATCGGCCGACGGGCCGGCTCGTTGAGCCGGTTCGCCCTGACCACCGAGACCATCATGCGGATCATGGCGGTGGTCCCGTGCGGCCTGGTGCTGGCCATCACCCTGGTCGAACCGCGCTGGTGGCCCGTCAACTCGGCGATCGGACAGATCCTCACCTGGCTCGCCAACGCCGTCACCCTGGCGTACGTCCGCGCCGTCATCGCCCGCTCCCGGCGGCTCGGGCTGACCACGGTGCCCGAGGACGACAGCAAGATCACCGGCCTGGCGGCGTTCACCCAGTGGTCGCCGACCTCGATGTTCTACGCGGTCGCGGTCCTCAGCGTCGGCACCCTGCTCTACCTGGGACTTCTGCACGACGTCTACGTGTACGCACTAGCAGTCACCTCGACCAACGTCATCCTCTTCTACGTCATCAAGTGCGGCCTCGGCGGCCCGCTGGTCCGGGTGGCCATCGTGCGCGCCTGCCTGACCGCCGAACGGATCGGCCGCCTCAGTAGTCGGTGACACCCCTCGCCGACCACGAGCGGGGCGGCGAACGGACCGCTGCACCGGTGCCGGTCCGCCTCGGTCCGGGGCAAACCGATCGGGTCGATCCTGCTCGGGGCAGTGTTGCACAGGGCGCGGCAGGTGGTCTTCACACGGGTCGTGGTCGCTGACCTGGTCCTGGTGACAGACGGGGACAGGAGGCGGCCTGCCGGCCTCGTGCACACCGCGCCTTGGTCCTGCCCACCGGACGGCGCGGTGGGACGATGGCGGTGTGGAGCCGCTGTACGACTGGTTGTCCCAGCGGGGTGTGGACATCGGAATGATCTGGGGACTCCCACGCTGGAACGTGGGCGTGCCGGCGGACGGGGACGGCCAGTCGGACTCGAGCACCGTGCTGCCGCGGGCGGGCGGTGCCGAGTCCGCGGCGGTGCACGAGCGGCTGGTGGAGCGCAGGATCGGGCCGTGCGTTCAGCAGGTGTCCGGCGTCCCGGGCGGTGTGGCGCGGCTGCTGCTGGTGGTGCTGAACGAGGTGAAGCAGGCCTGGCAGGCCTCGTACACCTCCGACCGGCTGCTGGGCACCTTGCACGGGACCGAGAGGTGCCTGACGGCTGCTGCTCACACCCCGTGCTCCCAGGACGACCACGCGGCGGAGCGGGCCGTCCGCGCGCTGATGTGGAGCCTGGACGCACAGATCCGCTCGGAGGGGGCCATGACCAGCGGCCTGCTGGACGTCCGGGCGGAGACGGCGGACGAGGCGGCTCTGTGGGCTCGGCGGGCCGTCCGGTCGATGGGAGATGCTTCGATGCGGTTCCGCCGGACCCACGGTGACGTCGCGGACCAGGTCATGGAGCTGGGGCGGCTGTACGACTGCTGGCAGCGCACGACGGCCATGGCCACACGGGCGCTTGCCGCGTTCTACGCCGCGGGCACCTCGCTGAACCCCGCGCTCGTGGCGTTGCGCCGGGCCGAGACGGACAGGGTCATCGCGGCCGACGAGGGCAGCGTGAGCGAGCTGCGGGCGCTCCGGTACGGCCTGCTCGAACTGCAGGAGCGAGCAGGGGATCGGTGGCTGCGGGTGGGGCGGGGAAAGCTGGTCTACCTCTACCCGTTCGCCGTACGCGGTGTGGAGCCCTCTGAGCTGGTCGAGGCGGTCGGGCAGGACGAGGCGTCGCGTTGGGAACTGGCCGGCACCAGCCCGGTCAGGACACACGGCTCGCTCGATCTCGACGACGTCTGGAAGAGCCACGACGGCCTGGGCCACCGCTACGACGGTGCGCTGGTGGTGATGCCGGACGCCGTCGTCCGTGCGCCGGATGGGCGGGCGCTGGCCGGGCTCGGTGTCCAGGTGCGCCTTTCGCTTCTGGGGAACCACTACGTGCGGTTCGAAGCGGATCTGGCCGATGTGTCGGCGGTCGAGCTGTTCGCCATGCTGTTCTGGGCCGGACCGGAGGTCGGGGCGCTGGACATCGGATTCGACGGCACTGGTGGTGACAGCACCGGCGGCGCCCGGCCGGCACGTGACCGACCGCGGTGGCCCCGCTTGTCGGCCCTGGCGATGGACCTGGCGCAGGACTCGGTGCCCGCGCGGCTGGGGGCGACGCGGGCGGTCGTGTGCCGGCCGGGCCTGTACCAGGTGGTCATGGAGGTGACCGCCGCCTACACGGTCGTCGGCCCGGCCGGCCGGGATCGCTCGGAGATCCGGACGAGCGATGAGTTCGTCACGGCAGTGGGTGCGCGGATCCTGACGAGTCCGGCGCCGAGCCTGATGGGGTCGTTGGCGGAGTGGGTCCAGTACGCGACGGCGCCCCCGGCGTCGCCGGAGATCACGGGCACCACCGGGGAGTGGATCCTGCGGACCTGCAACACCACGCTTCTGGTGTCCCTCGGGCTGCCGACCTTCGTCCGGGACTTCTGGGGGTCGATGCTGGAGTTCGCCTCCTCCCTGGACGGGTTGCTCGAGGGCTGGTCCACCGACCTGGCCGAGCACCACCAGGACGCGAAGGACCGAGAGGGCCGGGCTGATGCGCTGGGTGCGGATCCCAGCAGCGACGCGCTCAAGGAACTCTCCGACCAGCTGAACGAGGAGAAGCTGAAACTGGACCGGCTGGCCGTCGACGTCCATGCGAAGAGTTTGCTGCTCCGGTCGCCGTCCTTGCTCGCCTCGCCCTTGGCGGCGCAGCGTCTGGGGGTGCTGCTGGAGGCGTCCGGGTACCAGCGCAAAGCCGACGAGCTGTCGCGTTCGATCACCGAGGTCACCCAGGAGCAGCTGACGGGTGCGATCGAGAAGCTGGCCAGGGAACGGAAGGAAACGGAGAAGAACGACCGCGACGCTGCGGAGCGTCGTCAGCGGGCGAAGGTGGATACCCTGCTGGCGTTCATCGCCGGGATGAGCATCGCGGGTCTGGTCCAGGTCGTGGAGGCCGGACTGGGGCAACACTGGTTCCTGGGGGCGGCGCTGGCGGTCGTGGGGGTCATCGCCATCGCTGTGCTGTTCGGCGGGTACGTGTACCACGCGACGGGCGGGCGGTTCGTCATCCGTAAGAGGAGGAACAGGGTGCCGCCCGGCACACGTGGGGTGTGAGCGGGCGGAGGCCTGGTGTCCTGCGCCGGAGATCCGTGTCGGTCATCGTGCTCGCGTGGCCTCACTGCCCGGTGCGTGGCCGGGTGAGTCCGGCTCCGATCTTGGTCAGCATCTGGCCGAGGAGGTGGAGGGCTCGTGCCCGTGTCGGCACTCCGCGCGCTGTTCCCGTCCAGTAGGAGTCGGTGAGCTTCTCGGTCACCGTGAGGATCCGGTCGTCGTCCCGGGCGGCCAGCACGAGGACGAATCGCACGTAGTCGCCGATGTCGGTGTCCTGGGGGTGCTGGTGCGCGAAGGTCTGCAGGCGCGGTGTCAGGGCGGGCAGGGTGCGGTCCGTCGGGAAGACGACGGCGAGGCCGGCGAGGGCCAGCCGAACAGCGGGGCATTCGGCCGACCAGCGGGTCAGCAGATCCGGGGTGAGGCCCCGGACCGCGCTGCGGGTCCGGGCCTCGCTGTCGGGATCGGCGTGGTGCGGGGCGGCCGGCCAGGTCTCGGCGAGGTGGCGCTCGGCAACGGTGGCAGCCCTGAACAGCACCTCGACGGCTTGGAACCGCTGTCGGGCGGGAACCCGGCTGTCGACGGCGAGGGCCGCGAGCAGGACGACGCCGTCGGCGGTGGCGGGCCGGCAGGTGTCCTGGTGAAGGATCTCGTTGTAGAAGTCACCGAGGAAGCTGCGCTCGTCCCAGGAGGGGTAGGTCTCGGCGTCGAACAGCATCGCCGCCTGGGGCGGCCTGCGGCCCGGCAGGCGGTCGGCGATGACGTCCCGGAAGAGCTGCCGGATCGGCGGACCGGAAGCGATCGCGTCGTGCCGGGTCTGCTCGGGTTCGGCGTGCGTATCCATGGCCGGCGCAGCCTACTGGAGCATCTCGGGCCAGCAGCCTGCCGTCTTGGCAGTCGAGCAGAGTGTCAGCCCTCACCCTGCTTCTGGTCGTGGCCGCCGTCGCGGTGGTGGTCGGGCGAGTGCGGGCGTGGGAGATCCTCGGTGCTCAGCCCGGTTGCGTCGAGCAGTCAGTAGCGATCCCCTGGAGGTAGTGACTCAATTGTCGTTCGGCCTGTAGATGGACGTCTCCGTCGAGCTGCGGATGCAGCCCGAGCGCGAGGAGCCCGGCAAGGAATTGTCATGACTATGAATCTTCGCGGGTCGTGGTCGGCCTATCAAAGCGATGGGCACAAGGTGGATTTCCACGACTTGAATCAAAATGATTCAGGGAAGGTCTTCGGAAAAGCAACGGTGGGCGGGACTGCTGGGGACTGCGATGGAGTCGTCAGCGGAAACGACGTCGTGCTCATCGTCCAATGGACGACCGGGCCCCGTGGGCGCATGAGCGGCCACTTGGGCCTCGACAACCGCCTAGCTGGCGACAGCGTTGACCTAAACAATCCGCAGAACACGGCAACCTGGTTCTCCGATCCACTGCCGGCGTCCTGATTGAGGTAGATTCTCCGGCAAGGAAGCGGTGACGATGTATCAGCTGGCGGCCGACAGACCAAGAGCTGGCTAAGCGCGGGGAAGCCCCTTCAAGGGGCGTTACGCGGGCAGTTGCCACGGCGGGCCGCCAGCAGTCGGTAAGCCTTCCAGGAAGACGAAGGCCTGACCGCCAACTCGGACGGAACCGGGCAATACCTCCGCCCGAAACCGCTCGCGGCAGCCCAATCAGTACCGAACACCCCCTACAGATTGCGGCACTTGCGCGGGGCGCAGACCCGCTCTCCCGCAGCCTGCGCGACCATACGGGCCGGCACCCGCAGATGCAGGACAGCCGAGTTGGCGCCTAGCCTGGAATGGCCGAACACCCGGTTGGAGGTGCCGGATATGCCAAGTGACCCGTACATCAACATCGCCGGCCATCTGAAGATCGTGCAGAGCAACGGAGCTGTTGTCGAAGCAGATATGTCACAGAACGGCAATCATCTCGGCGGATACTGCGAACACCACAATGGGCAGGTGCACAGCACAGAGGTCACCGGGGAGGTGACAGGCCAGCACGTTGATTTCTATGTAACGTGGGACGATGGAACCAAAGGCCACTATTGGGGAGATTTTCAGCCTGGCCATTTCACGAGCAACTGGGAGGGGATACTCCGAGGTGCCGGCCAGGACGTGTGGCACCCGTGGAGTCAAGCGACATGGGAAGTACAGGACCGGGTGTTCCGACGGTTGGTGCCTTTGTAGTTCAACCACGAAGAGTTCGTAGCGAGATCACGCCCTGTTCCGAACGATGGTGCGGCCTTCGTGCCCTACCCAGTGATCGATCAGACGTTCCTTCTGTCAAGGGACAGTAGGAGGAGATCCCACTGTCCCTTGACAGAAGGGGTTCCAGTGACAGGGGAGGCCGCAGTATCCGCAGGTCACCACAGCTGCCCTCCGAAGCTCAGGCACGGCCGCCACCTCCGCTCGCGCATCCGCTTCCAGGGTGCCGCTCGAACCGCTGTCCCGGCTCCCCAATTGGGGAGCTGGGACGTTCCGTGGCTGGCCGTCAACGGCAGTGGCATGGGCGAATCAACCTGCCGAGGACTGCGTGTCGGTGCGGAGCAGCAGCAGGTCGAGGACCGGGTCGTGCGGGCCCGCCTTGTACGGCCCGCCGTAGCGGTACCCGAGGCGATGGTAGAGCTGCTGGGCCCGTTGGTCGCCCGGCATGGCGAGCAGGGACACCCACTCGGCGGAAGATTTCAAGTCCAGTGAGACAGTCGTGACGCTATGAGGTTTGTGGTGCGGGTTCCCTGCGCTTGGCCGGGTCATTGATCCAGGCCGTCTG
>NZ_JBHXEM010000170.1:0-16543 GCF_042724755.1 Kitasatospora sp. NPDC127067
GGGGGGCTTGGGGGGGGGGGTGGGGTTCTTTGGGGTTTCGTCGGGGGGGGGCTCTGGGGGATGGGGTGGGGTCCGGGGTATGGACCGTGACCGCACCGCGAACTCATCGCCCCGCGGGGGTGATCCGCGTCACACCCCGGCGTCACACCCCGGCGACGGCCCGGCGGCGGCGCCGTCCGGCGGGCGGGGTGGGGTCGGCGTTCCAGGCGGCGACGGGGTTGCCGAGCCAGTGCCCGCCGCCGGGGACGTTCTCGCCGCGCATGACGAGGGAGGCCGGGCCGACGGTGGTGCCGGCGCCGAGGGAGGAGTTGAGCAGCACGATGGAGTGCGGGCCGGTGGTGGAGCCGGCGGCGAGGTGGACGGGGCCCAGGCGCATCACCCGGTCGTGGAAGAGGTGGGTCTGCAGGACGGTGCCGCGGTTGACGCTGGCGCCGGCCTCGACGGTGACCAGGTCGGTCTCGGGCAGCCAGTGGGTCTCGCACCACACGCCGCGTCCGATGCGGGCGCCGAGGCTGCGCAGCCACACGTTCAGGTAGGGGGTGCCGGTGATGGTGTGGCCGCCGAAGGGCATGGCGAGTTCCTCGACGAAGGTGTCGTAGAGCTCGTTGCGCCATACGAAGGAGGACCACAGGGGGTGTTCGGCGACGCGGAAGCGTCCGACGAGCAGCCATTTGGCGGCGGTGGTGAGGGCGCAGGCGGTGACGGCGGCGGCCATCAGGACGAGTCCGGCGGCGCCGAGGGCGGCGCCGAGCCCGTAGTCGTCGCGCAGTGCCTGGAGGGCGGCGAGGACGAGGTCGCCGAGCAGGGCGGCGAGGACGATGGGCAGCAGCCGGCACAGTTCGACGCCGGCGCGCGCCCACATCAGGCGCCGGGGCGGGTCGTAGGTGCGGCCTTCGGTGCCGGTGTCGGCGACGCGGGGCAGGGCGAAGGCGGGGCGGCCGAGCCAGGAGGAGCCTTCGGGGGCGTGGGCGGGGGTGTCGGACAGTACGCCGACGAGGGAGTTGTCGGGCAGGTGGCGGTCGGGGCCGACGATGCCGGAGTTGCCGACGAAGGAGCGGCGTCCGATGTGGGCGGGGCCGAGGTGGAGCCAGCCGCCGCGCAGTTCGTAGGGGGCGACGAGGGTGTCGTCGGCGAGGAAGGCGCCGTCGTCGACCCGCATCAGGCCGGGCAGGGCGAGCACGGTGGAGGCTTCGACGCGGCGGCCGACGCGGGCGCCGAGCAGGCGCAGCCACACGGGGGTGAAGAGGCTGGCGTAGAAGGGGAAGAGGGTGCGCCGGGCGGTGTCGGCGAGGCGGCTGACGGCCCAAGCGCAGAAGGCGACGCGGCCGGTGGCGGGGTGGAAGCCGGGGCGCAGCGGGCGGGACAGGAGGCGGACGAGGAGCGCTATGAGGGTGGCGTAGCAGGTGATGGTGAGGGCGGCGAGGGGGACGGTGGCGGGCAGGAGTTGGAGGAGGGCGCCGGCCAGGGTGGCGTCGGTGTCGATCATCGGGTAGACGATGAGCAGGGCGGGCAGGGCGGCGATGATCGGGACGAGGCCGAGGACGGTGAAGCCGGCGCCGTAGGCGAGGCTCCAGCGGCGGGGGGCGGGGGCGGGGGTGGTGGGCCAGTCGGTGGGGGCTTCGGTGGCGGGGCGGGCCGGGGAGCCGGTCCAGTGTTCGCCGGGTGGGACGGGGGTGGTGGCGGTGACGCAGGAGCCGGGGGCGATCTCGGCGCGGGCGCCGATGCGGGCGCCGGGCATGAGGGTGGCGCGGTGGCCGATGCGGGCGCCTTCGCCGATGTCGATGCGGCCGAGGTGGAGGGTGTCGCCGTCGAGCCACCAGCCGGCGAGGTCGGCTTCGGGTTCGACGCAGGCGTGGGCGCCGAGGCGGGCGAGGCCGGTGACGGGGGGCAGGGTGTGGAGTTGGACGCCGGGGCCGACGCGGCAGCCGAGGGCCTTGGCGTAGCGGGGGGCCCAGGGGGTGCCGGCGAGGGCGGCGGTGCCGAACATGGCGGTGTAGCGTTCGGCGGCCCACAGGCGCAGGTGGACGTGGCCGCCGCGGGGGTGGCTGCCGGGGCGGATGCCGGCGGTGAGCAGGCGGGCGCCGGTGGCGGCGAGCAGGGTGCGGCCGGGGGCGCTGTAGAGGAGGAGCAGGCCGGCGGCGACGGGCCACCAGGAGCTGTGGGGGGCCCAGGCGAGGTCGCTGCCGGTGAGGTTGTCGAGGGCGATGAGGACGAGGATCCAGCGCAGTCCGGCGAGGGAGAACATGCCGAGGAGCAGGAGGGTCTGCCAGAGGCCGGCGCTGCGCGGGGTGCGGCGCACGGTGCGGCCGCGGACGGCGGTGGTGGTGGCCGTGTCCTCGGGTGCGGTGGTGGGGGTGAGGGTGTCGAGGTGGGCGGCGAGGTCGGCGAGGACGGGGTGGGCGTACAGGTCGGCGACGGAGACGCCGTTGTGACGGGTGCGCAGTTCGGAGACGAGGCGGGCGGCGGTGAGGCTGGAGCCGCCGAGGGCGAAGAAGTCGTCGTCGGGGCCGGGGGTGGTGCCGAGCAGGCGTTCCCAGTGGCCGGCGAGATGGCCGGCGGTGCCGTCGAGGGCCTGGGCGGCGGGGGCGGTGCCGGTGGTGGCGAGCGGCCAGGGCAGGGCGCCGCGGTCGACCTTGCCGGAGGTGCGGGTGGGCAGGGAGTCGACGAGGGCGAGGACGGGCACCAGCGGGGCGGGCAGGCGTTCCAGGAGCCGGCGGCGGGCGGTGGTGAGGTCGGGGGTGGTGCCGGGGTGGGCGACGAGGTAGCCGACGAGGAGGTCGGCGCCGGCGGGGGTCCTGCGGACGGCCGCGGCGGCGGCGCGGATGCCGGGCAGGGCCTGGAGGGCGGCGTCGATCTCGCCGAGTTCGATGCGGCGGCCGCCGAGTTTGACCTGGTCGTCGGCGCGGCCGAGGAAGACGAGGCCTTCGGGGTCGTTGCGCACGAGGTCGCCGCTGCGGTAGACGCGGGGTGAGGCGAGGGCGGGGTGGGCGCTGAACTTCTCGGCGTCCTTGGCGGGGTCGAGGTAGCGGGCGGTGCCGACGCCGGTGATGAGCAGTTCGCCGCTGGCGTGCCAGGGGACGGGGTTTCCGGCCCGGTCGACGACGGCGATCTCCCAGCCGTCGAGGGGGGCGCCGATGCGTACGGGCTCGCCGGGGAGCAGGCGGGCGGCGGTGGCGACGACGGTGGTCTCGGTGGGGCCGTAGGTGTTCCAGAATTCGCGGCCGTCGACGGCGAGGCGTTCGACGAGTTCGGCGGGGCAGGCTTCGCCGCCGACGATGATCAGGCGGACGGCGTCCAGGCATTCCTGCGGCCACAGGGCGAGCAGGGTGGGGACGGTGGAGACGGCGGTGATGCGCCGGGTCACGAGCCAGGGGCCGAGGTCGGTGCCGGCCTTGACCAGGGCGCGGGGGGCGGGGACGAGGCAGGCGCCGTGGCGCCAGGCCAGCCACATCTCCTCGCAGGAGGCGTCGAAGGCCACGGAGAGGCCGGCGAGGACGCGGTCGCCGGGGCCGAGCGGCCGGTGGGTGAGGAAGAGTCGGGCCTCGGCGTCGACGAAGGCGGCGGCGGAGCGGTGGGTGACGGCGACGCCCTTGGGGCGGCCGGTGGTGCCGGAGGTGAAGATGATCCAGGCGTCGTCGGTGGGGCCGGGCCAGGCGGGGCGGCCGCCGGGGCGGGCGGCGGCGCCGGGGTGGAGGCCGCGGCCGGGGCCGAGGACGGCGCAGACGGCGGCGTCCTGCCAGATCATGTCGGCGCGCTCGTCGGGGTCGTCGGCGTCGACGGGGACGTAGGCGGCGCCGCAGCGCAGTACGGCGAGGACGGCGATGTAGAGGTCGGCGGTGCCGGAGGGGATGCGGATGCCGACGCGGTCGCCGCGGCCGATGCCGTGGCCGGCCAGTTGCCCGGCGAGGGTGTCGACCTCGTGGAGCAGGGTGCGGTAGTCGAGGACGGTGTCGCCGGTGTCGAGCGCGGGCGCGTGGGGGTGGGCGTCGGCGGTGGCGGCGACGATGTCGAGCAGGCTGCGGGGGTGGGCGGCCTGGGCCACCGGCCAGCCGGCCGCGGGGCCCTGGTGGGGGCGGTGCAGCGTGCCTGGGCCGGCCGTGTCGTGGCGTGCGTCCATGGATGGGTTTCCTTGGCTCCGGGGTCCTGGGGGCGCGTACGGGTGTACGGGTGTGACGCCGGGTGACCCGGGTTGTCACCTGCGGGAGGGCGCCCACTCACCATGACCCTGCTGGGAGTCGGCTGGATGCAGCGAAGGTTCGATCAAAGGGAATTCTCATCATCGATGCCGCATGGGAACAGCAACGGTATGAATCGAATGACATTTCGCGGGTTTTCGCTCGTTTCCGCTGGTGAAGAGTAATCGCCGAATACCGGAACGGCGCGACGGGAGAGGGACGGGTGATGAACACCATGGCGTCCGGAACGCTACCGGTGGCGAGGGGGACGCTACCGGATCGGGGGGTTCTGGTCGGGTCATCGGACTGTTCACGGTTTTCACATCTTCGTATGGGACTCTTTCGCACACCTCGCCGCGGCTCCGTCCTGTGAGCGGGCCGGGAAAGGACCCCTCGGACCGGGAATCGGCCGGGCATTGCGCCGAGGACGAGGGGCCGCGGACAAGCGCCGCCGGCCGGAACGGGAGCGCGCTCGTCTGGTACGTGGCGTACGGCTCGAACCTGCACGCCGCCCGCCTCGCCTGCTACCTGCGCGGCGGACGCCCGGACGGCGGGGCACGGACCCAGCCCGGCTGCCGCGATCCGCGCCCGCCGCGCCGGGCGGTGGGCGCCGTGCTGCCGGGCACGCTCTACTTCGCCGGGCACTCGCTCACCTGGGGCGGCGGCTCGGCCTTCTACGACCCGGACGCCGGCGGCGAAGTGCCGTGCCGAGCCTATCTGGTGACGGTCGGTCAGTTCAGCGACATCGCCGCCCAGGAGATGCGCCGGAGCCCCGGCACCGACCTCGACCTCGCCCCGGCACTCACCACCGGGCGCGCCGAGGTGGGCCCGGGCCGCTACGAAACCCTGCTGCACGTCGGCGAGTCGGACGGCCACCCGCTGCTGACCTTCACCGCCTCCCGGGGCGTGGCCGGCGCCGATCTCAACGCCCCCACCCCGCCCTACCTGCGCACCCTGGCCGCCGGCCTGGCCGAGTCCCACGGCTGGGGCCCCTGGCGCGCGGCCGGCTACCTCGCCACCCGCCCGGGCGCGGCCGGGCACTGGACGCCGCGCGCGGTGGCGGCGGTGCTGGGCTGAACAACGCCGACCGGGACCCGCCGGGCCTGGTCTCCTGCGCTCAGGCCCCGGCCGGGCCGCGTCCGGCCAGCCGGGCGCGCAGGCGCTCCGCAGGCAGGGCGTCCGGGTACGCCAGGAGTGCCTCCCGGGCCCTGCGGAGCGCCTCCTGCTCGATCCCGGCCGGCAGGTCGTCGCGCTCCAGCAGGTGCAGCAGGACGAAGGGGGCCCTCGGCGTCGAGCCGCGCCTGGCCAGCCAGTCCGTCGTGTGCCTCAGGAGCAGGGACAGCTGGGCCGGGGAGAGGTCCCGCCGTTCCAGCAGGGCGCAGAGGATCTCCCGGGTCTTGTTGCTGAAGTTCGCCGAGAGCCGCTCCAGTCCCAGCGCCACCGCCCGGGAGGCCTGTTCGGGGGTCAGGTCCGACCGCCTCAGGAGCGGGCACAGGAACGGCCGTTGGAAGTGGAAGGTGGTGTGGACGGCGCACAGGTCGATCGCGAGGTCGATTCCGAACCGGGCCTGGTCGGGCCGCAGTCCGGTGCGGCGGCCGAGGAGCGAGCCGAGGAGGGCCGGCTGGGCGGGGCCGGCGCGGAGCTCGGCCACCACCAGATCGGCCACCTCGGTCAGCTGCTCTCCGGTCAGTTCCCTCCGCCACAGCAGGACCTGGAGGACGCGCCGGCGGTCGGCGGAGGTCTCGTTCAGCTCCAGCCACCGGAACGCCCGGGAGATGAGGGGGCGGGCCTCCTCGGGAGTCAGCGGGCGTTCGAGCAGTCGTTGCAGCGCGACGGCCGCCGCCGGGTCGGCGGGATCGCCGGCCAGCTGGTGCAGCAGTCCGGTGCCCGCGCCGGTGCCTTCGCCGGTGCCGGTGCCGGTGCCTTCGCTGGCCAGCAGGACGCGCAGGACGTGGCTGCGGTGCGGGCTGGCGGGATGGAGCCTGCTCCAGACCTCGACGTAGCGGGTCACCCGCCGCGCCTGGCCGGGGGTGAGCCTGTGGCACTCCAGGACGACGCGGAGCACCGCGCCCGCGGTGGGGACCTCGGCATGGTGCTCCGCGAGCCAGTCGAGGCCCCGTTCGAGCGCCGCGTGCTCCTCGGGTGCCGTCAGTGCGGGGTGGCTCAGGAGCGTGCGCAGGAGCGACGCGGCCCGCAGTGTGCCGGCGGTGTCACGGTGGTCGGCGAACCAGGCGAGGGTGCGGCGGACGGCCTCCTCCCGCTGCTCCCCCGCCGGGTTCCCGTACGTCAGCAGGTGCTGCAGGACGGCGGCGCTCGCCTCGGACGGGCGGCGCGGGCTCAGCCAGTCGAAGGCGCACTGGACCACCCGGCCGCGGGTGGGTGTGTCGTGGTCCCGCTTGAGCAGCTGTTTGAGGACCAGCGGGGCGGAGCGCCAGCCGGCGTGTCCGCGGACCCACTCCAGGGCGTGGTCCACGGCCAGCCGCTCCTGGCCGCAGGAGAGGTCGTCCCGTTCCAGGAGCGCCTGGATGACGTGGTCGGCGTCGGTCTGCCCGGCCCGCCGGGACAGCCAGGACAGCGAGGCCGAGATCAGCGGCTGCGGCACGTTCTGCGGATCGCCGAGCGCCGCCGAGAGGAACGGCCGTGCGGCGTGGTCGAGTTCGGCCCGGATCAGCCAGGGGCGGACCAGCGCGTCCCAGGTCTCCAGGGCCGCGGACTTCCAGGGCGGGTCGAGGGTCATGGCGAGCAGCGCCTGCTCGCCGTCCCTGCCCGCGTGCTCCAGCAGCTTTCCCAGCCTGACGGCGTTGCGGGTGGCCCAGTCCCGGCAGAAGCGCTCCAGTGCGCCGGCCCGGTGGCCCGTTCCCGGCCCGTCCAGGTCGGAGGCCAGCCGCTGCAGATGGCCGGCGAACAGGGCGAACGAGCGGGAGTGCCGGGACGTGGCGTCGAACAGCGTTTCGGCGGATGCGCCGTGGATGCTCCAGCCCGGTGGCGGAAGGAGGGAGTGCAGGACCAGTTCGTCCGTCACGATGTCGTGGACGACGTGGAGTTCGCCCTCGGACTCGTCCATCCACCCCAGCGAGACCAGGGTGTCGGTGACGTGCCGTCCGCCCATGACGCCCGCGGCGGTGCAGGGGTGGGCGTCGAGCAGCGCGTCGAGCGCCTCCTCCACGGCCGGGCGGGGCTGCGGGCAGATGCTGACCGCCGTGGCGAAGGCCAGGTGGGCGAGGTCGGGCAGGGCGGTGGCCAGCGGGCCGGTCGCGTCCCCGGTGCCGACGGGTGTCAGCGAGTCCTGCCGGATTCCCTCCCGGATCCAGCTGACCAGTTCTCCGGGGCGCACCCGCGCGAGGTCCGGGGCGAGGTGGCCGGCGCGGATCCGGCGTTCGAGGGCGTCGGCGATGAGCAGGGCGATGACCGGACGGCGCCCGCAGGCCCGTGCGAGTTCCTCCTCCCCCCACCGCTGGAGCGCCTGCGGGGCGACTTCACGGAGGATGTGGGTGATCACCGTGGTCCGGTGGTCCTCGTCCTGGCGCAGCAGGACCTCGTCGAACAGGAGCCCGGCACCGCGCTGGTGGAGCCGGTGGCGTGCTCCCGGACGGGTCGAGGCGAGCGCCGCGACGTGGACGCCGCACCGTTTGGCCTCGGGCAGCAGGGCGTCGACGAGTGCCCGCGGGTCCAGCTGGGCGCAGGTGTCGAGGGAGTCGAGGACGAGCAGGACCCGGGGCCGCTCGGCCTCGCGCACGACCTGCGAGAGGTCGTCCACCGTCACGGAGTTGTTCGCCTGGAGGTGGAGGACCTGCCAGCCGTCGAGATGGGCGGCCCGCGCGACCTCGAAGCAGGTCCGGGTCTTTCCCGCGCCGGCCGGTCCGACCAGGAGGACACCGCGCGGGTCCGGTGTCGAGAGACGGCGCAGCAGGTTCCGCGGCTGGGCCTCGTGGAGGGGGCCGGGACTGACGAAGGAGAGGCGGTCGTCCACGAGGCGGGTCTCGCGTCCGTGCAGTCCCCGGACGACCTCGTCGTGGCTGTGGATCTCCCGCAGGCGCTGCCCGGGCTCCTCGCGGTCGGTCACCGGGACGGGGTCCGGATCGACGTCATGGGCGCGGAGGTAGCGGACGAAGCGGGGGTCCTCGGACAGCCCCTGGAAGCCGGTGGCCGTCAGGCTCGCGGTCCCCCCGCGGGTGTGGTGGCTGCTGCACACGCCCAGCAGCACGTCGTCGTCGGTGAACACCCCGGCGCCGGAGAAGCCCGTCCACGGTGATTCCTTGGCGGGACGGCCGGGGGGCGCCGCGGGGGGTGTCCGGGGAGGCGGGGAGGTCAGCGACAGTTCCAGGTCGGCGCGGCCCAGGAAGGAGCCGAGCAGCACGTCGCCGTTGATCTGCCGGGTGGTCGGCCGCATCTCGTCGATGGCGAAGTCCGGGAAGCCGACCGCGGTGAACGCGATGCGGCCGAGCCGGGTGGGCGCGACGCCGAGCCGGATCGGCGGCAGGTCCCCGCGGTCCTCGGCCAGGACCAGCAGGGCCAGGTCGAGGGAGGGGTCCTGGTGGCTCACCACCAGGTCGACGGCGACGGGCTTGCCGCTCCCCCCGGCCGTTCCGGCCGCCGGACGGACCTCGTAGGCGTAGCGGTCGGCGTCCTTGAAGGCGTGGCGCACGGAGAGTGCGAGACCGCTCGTGAGCAGGAAGCCCGAGGCATGGAACAGGGAGTGGCCGGTCGTCCGGTCCCGTCGGGCGACCATGACCACCCTGTCCAGCATGCCGTTCGGGCCGCGCCGCATGCCCTGTCCCCCACCCGCCGTTCGGACCGTTCCGCAAAGCCTCCCCGGTGGCGGCTACCGCCGTCCGCCGGGCCCCGCCCGGCGTCAGTCGGGCAGCAGGATCCCGGCCTCGGAGTTGGTCAGCACCGCACCGCCCTGCTCGGTCTCGGCCGTCAGCTCCAGCGACACCGTGTGCGTGGCGGTCCTGGCGCCGGCGGCCTTGGCCCCGCCGGAGACCACCCAGAACTTGACCCCGCCCTCGACCTCGGCCGAGGCGGTGACGGCGACCTCGACATCGAGCTTGACGGAGTTGACGCGCAGCCGCACCGGCGAGCCCTCGCCGTCGGCCATCGCGGCGGCGAGCTCCTGCCGAAGCGCCCGGATGGTGTCCGCGAGCCCGATCTCCATACCCGTCCCCCTTCGGCCCGCTCCCCGTACACCGGGTGCGGCCACGAGATGATCATCAGTGGGACATGGTAGGCCACCGGCGCCCGCCCGGTCCGGGCGACCGGTGAACGGCCGCCGGGGCCGCCCGGCGGCGCGGCGCCGCACCCTCGCGGCGGCCGTACCGTCGAGCGGCCCCGGTCCTCCCACCGGACCTGCCCGGCAGGTCAGTTGAGGAATGACTCGGGCCCGAGGCGGCCCCAGGCGACGAAGGCGGCCAGCAGGATGTAGACCGCGTCCACCGCCACCAGCCGGTACTCCCGGCGGCGCATCCGCACGGTCGCCGCACCGGCCATCAGCAGCACCAGTCCGACGGCCGCCAGCGGCACGAACACCGGCGCGATGCCGAGCACGGCGGGCAGGACCAGCCCGGCCGCCGCCAGCACCTCGACGGCGCCGATGGCCCTCACCCCGCCCGCGCCGAAGTCCTCCACCCAGCGGCCGGCGGCCCCGGCGGCGGCGATCCTCTCCTTCGGCGCGAGCATCTTGAACACGCCGCCCAGCAGGTAGGCGGCGGCCAGCAGCCCGGCGACGATCCACAGTGCGACGTTCACGGCGTCCCCCTCTCCTCGCGTCCCGGGCCGGTCAGTGCTGGTACATGCCGACCTCGTAGCCGCCGCCGGGCTGGCGGAGCATCACATTGGCCCGGTTGAAGGCGTTGATGAGCGCGATCACGCAGACCAGCGCCGCGAGCTGCTCCTCGTCGTAGTGCTTGGCCGCGTTCGCCCACACCTCGTCGCTCACCCCGCCCGCCGCGTCCGCGAGCCGGGTGCCCTCCTCGGCGAGTTCCAGCGCGGCGCGCTCGGCGTCGGTGAACACGGTGGCCTCGCGCCAGGCGGCGACCAGGTTCAGGCGCACCGGGTCCTCCCCGGCGTGCACGGCCTCCTTGAAGTGCATGTCGATGCAGGCGCCGCAGCCGTTGATCTGGCTGGCGCGCAGCCGCACCAGCTCCTGGACGGTGTACGGCAGGCTCGACTCGGCGACCGGCTTGTCGGCGGCGATCAGGTGCTTGAAGACCTTGCCCATGACGGGGCTGGCGAAGGGGTTCAGGCGGGGCTCCATGGTGTACTCCTCGGTCGGTGGTCCCGTTGCTGCCCTTGAAGACAGGACAGCCCGCCGTTCTGTGACATCCCCGCGCCGCCCGCCCGGCGTGACCTGCGCCACACCACCCGCCCGCGGGCCCCGGCGGCCCTCGGATGGCCTGCTGGCCACGATCGGGACAGGGGGCGTCCAGGGTGAGTTCGACGGATGTGGCGGGCGCGGCCGGGTACCGGCCGCTGCTGTTCTCCATCGCCTACGGGATGACGGGTTCGGTCGGCGACGCCGAGGACCTCGTCCAGGACACCTTCCTCGGCCTCACCCGCGCCGACCGGGCCGGCACCGCGATCGCCGACCCGAAGGCGTACCTGACCACGACCGTTACCCGCCTGGGCATCAACCACCTGAGGTCCGCGCGGGTGCGCCGCGAGACCTATGTCGGCGAGTGGCTGCCCGAGCCGGTCGTGACCACCGCCGGGCGCCCCGGCCCGGCCGAGCACGCCGAGCTGGCGGACACCCTGTCGATGGCGTTCCTGGTGCTGCTGGAGGCCCTCTCCCCCGTCGAGCGCGCGGTGTTCACGCTGCGCGAGGCGTTCGGGTACGGCTACCCGGAGGTGGCGGAGCTGGTCGGCAGGAGCGAGGCGAACGCCGAGCAGCGCGTGGCCGGCGTCATCGTGCTGGACATCGACGCCGAGGGCGCGGTGCGGGCCGTCCACTCCGTGTCCAACCCGGACAAGCTCGGCCACCTCGGGCCGGTCTCCGACCTCGGGCTGCTGCCGGCGCCGAAGCGACCCTCCGACGAGGTCGCCCCGCCGGCGCAGTGAGCCCGGTGCGCGGGACATGCGGCGGCCCGGGCCCGAACGCCGGACCCGGGCCGTTCACCCCGAGGGTCAGGGGACGGTGCAGACGGCGGTCGCCAGGATCGACTCCGTCGCGGTACCGGTGTTGGTGCCGCGCACGACCCAGGAGCTGCCGCTCGGGTAGGAGTCGGTGAAGAAGATCCGGAAGGCGCTGGTCTGGCCGCCGCCACCGGTGGGCACCTGGCCGGAGGGACAGGTCACGGTGGCGAACCCGTTGCCGCCCGGGGCCACGTCGACGAAGTCGCCGAAGACCTGGTTGTGCGCGGACAGCAGCGCGGGGTCGGCGGCGGCCTCGTCGTGGGGCACGACGACGCTCGGCTTGCCGGCGGGCTTGCCGTCGGCGAAGGCGACGGCGGCACTCGCGGCCAGGACGCTGAAGGCGGTGAGGGCGGTCAGGACGAGGGGCTTCGTACGGGCCACGGCGGCCTCCTGGGGTGTGGGGTCGGGCTGCTTCGACGGCGGGCCGTTCCCCGCGTCGACCCCGATCCGTACCCGAACCACCCTGGTCCGCCACCGGGGCAGGCATCCGCTACCCGGGCGGAGGAACCCCGCTGCCCGGCCGGGCTAACGGGGGCCGCACTCCCCGGTTCGATCAACGAAAGGCCGACGGGTGAAATATGAGCAGTCGTCACCTCGGCCGGTTCCGCCAGTTCGACGCCGCGGCCCGCGTCATCGGCCGGCGCAACACCCTGCGCATCGTCCGCACCGCGGGCCGCACCCGGGCCCGGGCACCGGTCACGCCGGCGCCCCGGCGACGGGGCGGCGGCGGGTGAACCAGCAGGCCAGCAGCAGGTTGGGCACCCAGCACAGCCAGGCGATGGCGGTGTAGGAGGTGCGGAAGTCCAGGTGCGCGGCCATGGCGACGGCCAGCATGAGCCGCAGGGTGACGGCGGCGAAGGTGAGCGCGAAGCTGCGGACCATCCAGCGGCGGTGGTCGACCACCCGCCCGTCGAGGATCGCCCGCAGCCCGGCGCCGCCGGTCACCAGCCAGGCGACGGCCAGGCAGGCGAAGCCGGTCCCGGAGACCGCGCCGCCGTACGCGACGGGCGCCATCAGCAGCGCGCCCGCTCCGCCGACCAGGCAGCCGAGCAGGTAGGTGACGCCGATGCGGCGGTGCAGGCGCGGGCGGCGTTCGCGCAGGCGGCGGGAGAACTGCCACGGCCCCACCAGCAGAGCGGTGAGCGCGCCGAAGATGTGGATGTAGAGCGGCACTTCGTGACTCAGGTAGGTGGCGCGCTGCTGCTCGATGAAGACCGCCGGATCGAAGCTGAGGTACTTGGCGGAGACGGCGACGATGAGGGTGGAGAGCACCGTCATGACGACCCAGCCGGCCCGTGTGATGCGCATGCACCCGAGTCTCGGGCCCGACGGCCGGGTCCGGCATCGGGGTTGTCCCCGAGAAAGCACCCTCAGAGAACCCTCATCTCCCGTGCCGGGATGGGGAGATGATCACCCCGGCCCGCCGCGGCTCAGCCCGGTCAGACGGGCTGCCAGAGCTCGATCCGGTTGCCCTCGGGGTCGGTGACCCAGCCGAACCGGCCGACGCCCGCCATGTCCTGGGTCTCCTCGGCCACGTCCGCCCCCCGGGCGCGCAGTTGGGCGAGCATCGCGTCCAGGTCGCGGACGCGGAAGTTGAGCATGGTCCGCTGGGTGCGGGAGCCGAAGTAGTCGGTCCCGGACTCGAAGGCCGCGAAGACCGTCGGCCCGGGCTCCTGGCGCCACAGGCCGTGCTCGTCGGCGTCCAGCCCCAGGCAGTCGCGGTACCAGGCGCCCAGCACCGCAGGGTCGGCGGCCCGCAGGAAGTACCCGCCGATGCCCAGCACTCGTTCCATGCCGCCATCCTGCCAGCACCGTGGTCGGCGGGCCCGGCACGACTCTCCCCCTCGTCTTCGGGTGATCTTGGTCGGGCATCGGCGCGGCGTCCGGACGGGCACGACGCGCGGTCCGGTATGCATGTCCCGGGCCGGGGATCGTGGGCGAATCATGCTCCCGTCGGCCCGCCAACTTCCTGTCATTCGAGAGGATTTGATTACTATGAAGCTGGTCCGACGAATCGCCGCCACCGGCTGCGCCCTCCCCCTCGCCCTGGGCGGCCTCGTCGCCGTCGCCCCGACCGCGAGCGCGAACTCGCAGGGATGCTCCCGCCACGTGCTGGAGAAGGCCCCGAACGCGGACAAGGAGCTCGTGGAGGACGCCTGTCAGGCCGGCGCGGCCGGCGGCGAGGACGCGTTCCGGACCTGCTACCACCTCCTGCGGGTCGACTACGTCCCCGCCACCGTCGCGGCGGACGCCTGCCGCCGCGCCCCGAACAGCTGACGGACCACCCCGGCCCGGCGCGGGCAGTCCGCGCCGGGCCGATGATCGCCGCGACCCGTCTGCGCCGTGGCCGGGATGCGCCGTGGCCGGGATGCGCCCGTGATCTTCACCCTCAGGAGTGAAGATCACATGCGGTTTCGGCCACATCGCCCCGGGCCTCGCCCCCGAACGCCGTCGTCCCGGAAGGCTGATCGCATCCGACCAGCGAGGAATGGGATCATGACGAGCGACAGCACCGCACAGCCGGAACCCCGGTTCACCCTTCTCCAGGCCACGTTCGAGATCGAGGGCCGCGACTCCGTGGTCCTGGACCTGTCCACCGAGGAGGCCCGGAAGCTGGCGGCCGACACCCCCCTCGCCCTCAAGGAGGGCGCCAACTACCGGGTGAAGCTGACGTTCCGCGTCGCGGGCGACATCGTCTCGGGCCTCCAGTACACGGCGCAGACCTACCGCAAGGGGCTCAGGGTCCAGAAGGACCGCCAGATGCTGGGCTCCTTCGGCCCGCAGACCCAACCGCACGAGGTCTCCGTCCCGCGGCACGGCTGGGAGGAGGTGCCGTCCGGCGCCCTCTCCCGGGGGGCGTACACCGGCAAGGGCGGCTTCGCCGATGACGGCGGCACCGAACTCGGCAGCTGGGACTGGGCGTTCGAGATCAAGACCGACTGGTAGGCGACGGTTCGACAGCAGCGGGGCCGCCCGGCAGTGACATGCCGGGCGGCCCCGCTGCTTCTGGTTGTCAGGCGGCGCGCTGGCCGAGCAGGAGGGCGGGCAGGGAGCGGCCGGCGAGGGCCTCGGCGGCGCGGGCGGCCTGAGAGGGCGCCATGAAGTCCGGGAGGCTGCGGGCGGGGACGAACCGGGCGCCGAACAGGCCGCTCTGGCGCTGCGCGGGGACGGTGATGAGGGTGCCGTCGGGGACGGTGCCACCGTCGAACACCAGGGTGAGACGCTCCAGGTGACGGTCGGCGGGGGTGAAATCGACGGCGAGAACGTCGCTGAGGCGGACGATCAGACCGGTCTCGGCGTGCAGATGGCGGGCGGCGGCCAGGTGCGGGGGCTCGTTGGGCTTGGCGGAGCCGCCCGGGAGGATCAGGCCGTCCATGTAGTCCGGGTCGACGAGCAGGACGTCGCCGCGCTGGTTGCGGACGAGGACGAGGCAGCCGAGCCGGCAGACGGGGGGCTTGGCGAGCAGGCGGGGGTCTTGCACGGGGGAGGTCGCTTTCTCGAAGCGGTGGGGGGTGTTCAGTCGTCGTGGGTGAGGCGCTCGTAGCGCAGGCCCTTGCGGAGCAGGTCGACCATCCGCAGGAGGTCGAGCGGGCGCGCGGTGAGGTGGAGGAGGTAGCTGCACGTCAGGCGGCCCTCCGCCCAGTCGACTTCGAGCGTGGGGAGCTCGACGCCGCCGAGGGCGAGGACGGTGGCGAGGTCGTCGAGGACGTCGGCGGCCTGCCGGCGCTGCTCGGCGGTCGCGCGGGAGAGGGTGGAGGACATCTCACTTCTCCCCGGGCCGCTTGTGGACCTCGAAGGTGCGCCAGGCGCTGTAGGCGTCCCCGAAGAAGGTGAAGGCGGCGAGTTCGCCGGTGGCGCCGCGGAGCCACTCCCCGGTGAGCTCGTTGCGGACCCGGTAGCGGTCGGCCTCGGCGTCCCAGCGGACGCCGTAGCCGTGGAGGCGAGGGAGTTGGTCGTGGTGCATGGGAGGGAACCCTCTGCGATCGGAGTTTCACGTTCTGTGCACATGGTGGCGCAAGGTCGCCTAGCATCGGAAGCGGCCTGCTACTTGCCGAGGGGCCACAGGGAAGTTGAGAGCTGCCGTGAACAAGAAGAAGATCGACCCCGAGTCGAGCCCGTGGGCGCCCTTCGGAATCCAACTCCGCGCCTTCCGAGAGGCCAAGGACCTCCTTCAGGAGGAGCTGGCCCCGCTCATCGGGTGCTCCCCCTCGCACCTGTCCTACGTCGAACTTGCACACCGACCTCCGAGTCGCAAGCTCGCCGAACTCTCCGACATCGCGCTCGACACGGGCGGCACCATGATGCTGATGTGGTATCAGCTGAAGAACGCCGCGATCCTGGAGGGCTTCCCGGAGTACGCACGCTACGAGACCCTCGCGGAAGAGATGAGGATCTTCGAAGTCGACCTCGTCGCCGGACTTCTGCAGACCCGGGGATACGCAACCGCCGTTCAGATGGGTTTCGTCAGGCAAGGCCTTTCATCCCAGAAGTTGGCCGAGGAACGCATCGAATTCAGGCTTGCCCGGCAGCAGGTCCTGGGACGAACGCCTCCCCCACTCGTCCACGTGGTGCTGGACGAAACGTGCCTCAGGAGGATCATCGGCGGACGCAATGTGATGGTCGAACAGCTGCTTCACCTGGAGCAGTTGTCCTCTCGGCCCAACGTGGTCATCCAGGTGGCTCCGTTCTCCATGGGCGAGAACCGGCCGTTCACACACATGACATATCTCCTTACCATGCCGAACCGCAAAGTTCTCGCTTACGGCGAAATTGAATCGCGTGGCTACATCGACCGCGATACCAAGTCGGTTGCCACACTCGCCAGGAGCTACGATCGGCTTGCGGTCGAGGCCCTCGGCCAGGCCGAATCGCTGGCTTTCATCCGTGCGGCAAGGAGAGACCTGGAGTGGATGTCGACCTGACCGAGGCGTCCTGGCGAAAGAGTTCGTACAGCGGCGCAAACGGCGGCGCATGCATCGAGGTCGCCGACGGCTTCGCCGGCGTCATGCCCGTACGCGACTCCAAGGACCCCTCCGGCCCGGCCCTCCTCTTCCGCTCCGCCGCCTGGCAGGCCTTCGTCACCGCCGTCCGCACCGGCGAGTTCGACGCCCGCTGACCCCAGCCACCCTCGGCCCCGCCACCCCAGGGCGGTTTCTAGCGGTCGTTGCAACACGTGGTCGGTTGTTCAGGCCGCGAGCAGTTTATGCAGGCGCTCGGCTGGGGTTTCCCAGCCGAGCGTT
>NZ_JBHXEM010000171.1:0-7492 GCF_042724755.1 Kitasatospora sp. NPDC127067
TTCACCCACGTGATCATTCTGACCGCCCGGAGCCGCATGGGCAGCAATCGAACGTCACATCGACGGGGCGAACGTTGTCTGATGCGGCACTAGCTGGTGTACCAGGCATCGCCGCCGCAGACCTCGCAGGTGCCCTTGGCATCGTCGCTGTCCTGGCGCTCACAGCGGACCGGCCAGCCGGCACCGTCGAAGCTCTCACAGATCCGGTTTTTCAGCGCGTCGGTGACCGTCGCGACAAACGGCGCGCTGGTGCCCGTCTCGTAGACGGCGCTCTCCACCGCCTTGTAAAGAGGGCTGTCCGGGTTCACGGTGCGGGTGAGCAGGCGGCCCAGCTTGTCGTACTCCATGGTCTCGACGTTGCCCTGCGCGTCGGTGGCGGACCTCAGGCGCCCGGTGAACCGGGAGAGGGTCTGCGAGCGCTTCACGGACAGGTGGTCGTGGGTCTTCACCTCGTGAACCTGGTTAGGCGGCCGAACTCCGCGCTGTCCGAGGTGTTGTAGGTGAAGACCTGCTTCCGCAGGACCCGGCCGCCGGCCTGGCGCTGTTCCTCGGACTTCAGCACCGCGGTGGGCACCCTCGGATCAGGCGTCTTCTGGTGCGTGCCGTAACGGTAGACGGTCGTGCGGGCGGATACGTCGAAGTCGGTGTGCGGGGGTGTGCGGGTGGTGCTCTTGAGTAGACGGGTGGACCCGTTGGGCTCGGCCGGGCAATCGCTGCCGCTGCCGCCGGCCGGGTAGTACTCCCACACCGTGCGCGTACCGTCGGGGTCGTCCTGACTCGACGGGTTACCGAACTCGTCGAAGACGGTTGCGGTGACCTCCTGGTAGGACTTGGCCGGGCCCGTGGACTGGGAGTCCGTCCAGGTCACCGCCTTCTTCTTCGGGAGCTGGAACTGCGCCGACTGTTCCTCGAACGGCTTGCCGGTCACCGCGTAGTACTGCGTCTCCACGAGCCGTGAGCAGTGCTTCTGCTGCCGCCGCTCAGCGGTCTGCAAGTGGTACTTGTTGTACGTCCGGGTGACCCTGGTTGGTCTGGCCCGCGCAGGTCCGCGACTCCGTGGAGCCGTACGAGTACTCCGTCAGGACGTCGTACAGGCAGTCCCGGCTGCTGTCCCAGTCCATATCAACACGGATCACATGCGCAACCTGCACTTAATCCAAAAAGCCTAGTTCGTAGGCAATTGGAGTTCATTTGCGACGGCGTTCGACGTAGGCCCGCCCGATACGGCGCGTGACCTCCGCTATGACAGATCATGCTGGGGAGTCAGCAGGACATCCGACCGCCCGACATCACACCCTCCCCGGGAATTCCATACCCACACGAGTAGCGATCTACAGAAAACCTCTCAAGTGGCCGACGGAACTCCCTCATCGAAGGAATTTTCAAAGAAATCAAGCAGCAAGACCAGGCAAAAGATCATTCTCCGAAAGGGACGCACATGCAACAGGTGTACGGCATCGTAAGTGCAGCCGGCGACAAGCAGGACGGAAGCGGATTCACGGTAAAGAAGAACGACACGGGAATCTACCAGCTCACCTGGAATACTTCATTCAAGTCGGTCCCAGGCGTTGCAGCGACGATCGTCAGGCTTTCCAATCAGTGGATTCCGAACGACGGCATCAACGTCGCCAACGTCACCAACGAGGGCTGCGCGGTCTACACCATGGGCTCACCAAAAAATGAATATCAAGACCGGGATTTCTCCATCATCGCCATCGGAGAATGACATCCTGCCTCGCGCAGGCTCTCTGCACTAGGCACGCCTGCATTATTCTCGGGTGAGCCTCGAAATAGCTTAAGTAGGGCAGGTCGCCTAATCCGTTCCCTGCCCTACTCCGGGAATCAGATTGCGGGCTTCGAGCCGGTGGCGCTGCCTGCCCCACACAACCGGTGGATGGCGGTAGGCATGCGGTGCAGCGACGGGCAGTTCTAGTTGCGATCGACTTCGTAGCCTCCACAGCTGGACCCGACAGCAAATGCCCTCCGGGTCTCAGTCTGCCGAGGCCACCGCGCACTGGCTATTGCGGAGCGGACACGCTTGTGTGCGCACCAGCCTGTATCGCGCTCGCCCCGTGAGTCCCAGTGTTGACTGCCACCTGTGCGGGCGGGACTGCTGCGTCAGCGGTCGATCCCGAAGATCGTTCGAAGCGACGGCGGATGACCTCCAGGGTTCGGTTCCTCCCGGTGCCGCGGCTTCGCCAATCGGTATCAGCCGGGGCCTGCACCGCTGTGGGTCTGGCCGAGGTCCGGCACCTTGGCGATACGACGAGGAGCCGCTATCGGAGAACTTGATCCACACCGAACTCAAGATTCCGTACCGAGGTGTCGGCAGGGTGATTGTCGACACCTCGGCATGGTCTGACATTCCATATGGAGCCAGCATTGAAGGTCAACAAGCCTGCTATGAAGCCCGCCGAGGTCATTGCTGTTAACCCGGCCGACACGGTAGACGATATTGTCGCCAAGGCTGCGAACATTGTCCCTTCTCCGAGACAACTGGAATGGCAACGGCTTGAGCAGACGGCGTTCATTCACTTCGGCATGAATACGTTCACGGGAAAGCAGATCGGTAATGGCCGGGAGGGTCCTACACTATTCCGGCCCGACAACTTGGACACCGATCAGTGGGCTACCACACTGAAGAACACCGGGTTCAAGCAGGCTATCCTCACCACCAAGCATCACGACGGCTTCCTGCTCTTCCCCTCGAACTACTCGGGGCACTCCGTCGCCTCCTCGACATGGAAGGGTGACGTCGTGAGGAGTTTCGCAGACTCCATGCGCAAAGCGGGCCTGAGGATCGGATTCTATCTCTCGCCAGCCGACCTCAATGCCTACTATTGCACTGAAATCTATGCAAACGGCAGCAAACGCAGGAACGTGACCATTCCGTCCAACAGCAAGGACATTTCGGGCGGGCACACGTTTGGATTCTCCTCGGATGACTATAACACCTACTACGAGAACACCCTCTACGAACTGCTGACTCGCTACGGCGAGATCCACGAGGTGTGGCTTGACGGGTATCATCCGGCGGAACTCGGTGACCATTATCAGGAGTATGACTTCGCCAACTGGGTCACAATGATCCGCACCCTTCAGCCCAATGCGGTCGTCTTCCAGGACGGCGGACCTGACGTCCGCTGGGTCGGAAACGAGAGTGTCAAGCCCCGAACCGCGGAATGGTCCCCTCTCCCGTACACCGGCGACCCTGCAACCGCCGCCGACACCGTGTTGACCGTTCAGGACGGAAACAGCACCGATGACCTGGGTAGCGTCAAGGTGCTCGGACGACGCAAAGACGGGAAAAGCACCTGGAATATGCTGCGATGGGCGCCAGCAGAATGCGACGCGACACTAGATGCCACACAGGACTCCGACGGCGGAATTCACTGGTTCTGGCACACAAATGACAAATGGCGAACCGTAGAGGAACTGGAGACTTTCTACTACGACTCGGTGGGACGCAACTGCAACCTGCTGCTGAACGTTCCGCCGAACAAGCACGGGCTCTTCGAAGACGAAGCGGTGCAAGTACTCACCGCCTTTCACGCCCGACTGTCGTCAACGTTCACCACGAACCTCGCCACAGGCGCCAAGGCCGAGAACGACAATGGGACCGTCAACACGGAGGGCCACACCCCGGCCTGCATGCTCGACACACGCTTGGATACTTCCTGGCAACCAACCGAGAAGACCGGAGCGATCAAAATCACCCTGCCGAAAGCCACAACGTTCGACGTCATCTCCCTCCAGGAGGACCTCGCCATCGGGCAACGGGTCGAGACCTTCGTCATCGAGTCGTGGTCAGGCAAAGCCTGGACCACGGTGGCGGAAGCCAACGTGATCGGCGCCAAACGGCTGGTTCGCCTTAACTCCCCGGTCACCGCGAACCAGATCCGTCTGCGTATCACCGGATCCCGCGCGGAGCCCGGCATCGCAACATTCGGACTATTTCTCAGGCCCACGAAGACCAGTACCGGAACGCCGAATCACGACTAGTGTGAATCGCCAGAAGCGGTCGATGAAAGTCTGTGGTCATTTGCCGGTGCATGGCGGGGCGATCCTTGCGAGATAGTTGGCGAGGGCGTGGAGAATCTTCGTATACCCGCCCCAGGTTATAAGGTGTGGCGGCGCAGACCGCCGGCGATGTGAGTCAAGACAGGGGCGCCTACCGGTGGTGCCCGTGACGGGAAACGATCTCTGGCACTGCCGGAACTATTTCTTCGCAGAGCGGGGTGTTATTGCAGTTCAACGGGCTGTATCGGTTGGGCAGTATCCTCGCAGCCGACGGCGATGGCCTCGGCTAACCGGCGGCCCTGCCGGATCAGCAGTTCGGCCAGGTCGATTGTGGCCCACTTGCCTGGCAGCGGGCGCAGGTGGGCCATCGCCTCCTCACTCGGCCGTCCCGGGCGAACAGCCAGGCGATCGCCGGTTTGCGGGTGTCGCCTTCGCCGGGGGTTTCCGACCGGCCGGCCACGTCGTGCGGTGATGGAGGTCAGTACCTGATGTTGACGGTCATTGCGGGGACCGGCCCCAACCGGCTGGCCTTGAATCCAAGCTTGATGCCCCCCGGCTGCCGCGGCGGCTGTTCTACGCGATCCATGTGCCGAGGGTCGCGGCCCCGCCGCCGGCGACCTTCAGGATCCGGGAGATGATCCTCGTCGCCACATGCGGGATGAAGTCGAGGATCAGGCTGACGAGCGAAGCGATGCCTCCGTAGATCCTCAACTTCCACGCCATGTCGGCGGCGCGCTTCTTGGACAGGCGGATCGTCAAGCTCGTCAGCCAGAACTGGCCGGTCAGGTCGTCCATGGTGATCGGGCGACCGGGTAGCCGTAGGCGTTCGGCGAGCCCTCCACACGTCGAGGTGTACCCGGTTCTTGACGACCTTGCCCTCGGGGGCGCTCTGGAAGTACATGCTCGGGCCCACACCCTCGGGATCACTGGCCGCGAACCACGAGCCCCGGTCCTCGGGCGGCAGCGAACGCTGGTGGTCCTCCCGGGTGTCGAACCCCTCAGGCATGGACGGCGGGACGTACCCCAGCGCCTCGCACCAGAAGCGGCCGACGCGCTCGGGCTCCGCGCAGTCGAAGGTGACCTGGAAGTGCTTGACCGATGCCATCGGGCCACCACAGCCATGAGCAAGCCGATCACGCCCTTCAATTTCCGGTGAGGCTACACACCTTGGCGGCCGGGAGCGGAGCTGAACCCACCCCTTCGTAGCCCTCCCCGAGCGGTAGCCACGCGCACAGGAAGTCGGCCTGTCCGACTTGCCGCGCGGGCGAATGTGCTACCCGCCAGGTCCGCCAGCCGCGGGTGGCCGGGGTGTGCGCGCTCCAGCCACCCGCCGAGGGTCTCCCGCCTGGCCCGCCTCAGCAGCGGCAGTGCGTCGCCGAGGTCCGCCTGGTCCTTGGGGCGTGCCGCCTTCGCCTTGAACGGCAGCGCCAACTCCGGTGCCGTGTAAGGGATCCCGTCGGCTGTGCGCTCACGGAGCGCGTCGAGCAGGAACCTGTCGTCGGACGGGTCTCGCAGCCCAGGTCTGACGGGTGGCGGCCAGTGTCTCGGCCCCGGCCGCCGGCCAGACCCGCCCCGCCCCCGCCGCGTCGAAGATGTACTCGGGTAGGCGCTCCCGGATCTCCGGGAACCCCGCCGCAGTCACCGCGACCTCCAAGTCGCCGTGCGGCCACAACTCCCGCCCGCCGCGACGCACCAGGGCGTGCTCACCCTGGCCCGACGCCTCCGGACACGACGCCGTCGATGTCGTCCAGGAAGCCGACAACATCGAAGCCCTCCCCCACGAGACCCCCACCCTCGTCCTCGGCCTCATCGACGACGGCGCCGCACCGCACGAAGCCGTCACCGGCCTCGTGCGCCACGCCCTGCGCATCACCGACGGCCTCCTGCCCGACCCCAACGCCCTGCGCGAACAGCTCGACGACCTCGAGGAGACCCTCACCGACTACGGCGACGACGCACCCGACCCCGCCGACGTCGAACTGCGCCTGCCCCCCCTCGACCCCAAGCGCCCCGCCCACGACCTCCTCGAAGACCTCCTCACCGGCATCCGCGCCTGCTGGCTCCTCCACACCGAGTACGACGACCTCAACGACGAAGACCTCGGCGACGCCGAAGACTGGGACGACGAGCAGGCCCAGGAGCACCAGCGACACAGCCGGGAGCCCTTCGCCCAGCTCGTCTGCGAAGCCTCCGCCCACCGTGACCGGCTTATCCGACGATTCCAGTGACGCTATGTGACCGATCTGCGGGCAGAGGGGCACTCGAAGGCCAGACCACACACCCGCCAGGTCAAACAATCTCTCTGTCCCAAACATAGC
Source organism: Kitasatospora sp. NPDC127067 (assembly GCF_042724755.1). NCBI lineage: Bacteria > Bacillati > Actinomycetota > Actinomycetes > Kitasatosporales > Streptomycetaceae > Kitasatospora > Kitasatospora sp. NPDC127067. The sequence continues at coordinate 6,339 of NZ_JBHXEM010000171.1, forward strand.
CATCCGTCAAGTGCCGGCATTGCGGGTGCAACCCACGTGATCCACGGGCCACAAACCCAGGCTGGTTACACACCTAGTGAATCCGGGCGCGCCCGCGCCGCCTTCCACATGAAGCCGAACAGCCGAGAGAGGAAAAGCCGGAGCCTCCCGAACATCGGCACTCCCAGGTGCGGGTCCTCACCGCGAGCCGCAGGTCAGAGCCCCAATTCGGCCTTGGTGATCGCATGGTGGTCGCAAACGACCCCATGGGTGGTCACCCCGGTAGCCTCCGCCAGCCGATCAAGGACCAACTGCCGCAGGAGGCTGGGGAAGTGCGCAAGTCAGGACGGCCGGGCCGGGTCTACCGCCGATGCGGGTGCCGTGATGCCACCCGGCGTCAGCTCGGCGCCGGGTGCCCGCGCCTGGCCGAGGCGGGGCACGGCACGTGGACGTTCGCCGTCGACATGCCCTCTCTCAGCGGCCGCAGGCGCACCGTGCGGCGCGGCGGGTTCGAGGACGAGTGGCATGCCGAGACGGCGCTGAGGCGCTTCCTCGAAGGCCGTCGGCTACGGTTCGACGCCGACCCGCACGAGACGGTGGCCGCCTACCTCACGAATTGGCTCACGTCGATGGAGTTCCTGCTCAAGCCCACCGAGCCACGCCCCTACTGGCCTCAGCGCAAGGCTGCCACCAGCGCCGTGCCTTCCGCGCGCCCGAACGCGGTGCGGCTCGGCTTTGCCCGGCTGGTCGCGGAGTTGGAGGGCAAGGGCTACCTGGTCGAGCACTTCGGCGAGGAGTGCGTCGATGTGGTCGAGCAGTTGCCCGATCCGGCCGAAGTCCTGGAGCTTCGCCTGGGGATCGGGCACCTGTGGCCTTCAAGCCCCTGGAGTGGGACGACCCGCCCGCCAGAGCAGAGTGACCAACTGAAGATCTTCCTCAAGCCGCTTGACGCGATATAGCAGCCTCGGGGGTGCCGGGGTTGGCCCGTCGCCGGTCGATCGCGGCAAGTCGGGCAGCAAGCACCACCTGATCTGCGACGGCAACGGCATCCCTCTCAAGGTCATCACCACCGGCGGCAACGTCCCCGACATCGCGCAGACCCTCGCCCCTGGATCGGTGGGAGGCGGGCCGGGCGGCCAAGCTGGCCGTCCGGGCCGTCGAATCGCCGACCCGGT
>NZ_JBHXEM010000171.1:7502-16302 GCF_042724755.1 Kitasatospora sp. NPDC127067
CCCCTATCTTGCTAACCCCCCCGGGGGCCACGGCCCCCCAACCGGCCCACCCCCGCCCCCTTGTTGGGGGGGGGGGGGGGCGGGGGGCCCTGGGGGGCGGCCGGCCCCGTCGACTCGCCGACCCGGTGGCCGCTTCGCACCCGCCTGGGCCACGACCACTACATCCGCGTGGACACCAACGACTACCCCGTCCACCCCCGCGTGATCGGGCGCCTGGTGACCGTCCTGGCCGACACCGATGAGATCGCCGTGACCTGCGGCGAGGACGTGGTGGTCCGCCATGCCCGCTGCTGGGCCCGCCACCAGTCGATCACCGATCCCGAGCACGCCGCCGCGGGACCGGAGGCGGTGCGGACGACGGTATTGGTGTGGCGTTGTCCGTCACTGGGGATGGTGCTGATATTTGGCTGGGTGCCGCCGTTGATGGAATTGCCGATGTTGCCCTGGTCGGTGAACTGCTCGCCGTAGACCTGGATGACGGTACCGGTGAACGTGGCGGTGAAGCCGTCGGCGTCGTCGATGTGGACGCCGTCGTAGTAGTCGTTGAGGTAGCGTCCGCCCTGGTAGGCGAAGCCGCTGTAGGCGATCGACGAATCGGTGTCGTCGATGCGGGGCTACGCCGCCCCGACGTTCCCCATCGCGAATCCGTCGAGCGTCGAGTAGTTCCCCGACAGCTTGGTGATCACGATGGTGTGGTTGCCGAGCGTGAGACCGGTGGCGGTGTAGAGGACGGCATTGGCGTGGCGGTCCTTGCCCTCGGATTTGGTGTTCACGATCTGCATCGTGCCGCCGTCGATGGAGACGCCGATTCCGCCCTGGTCGGTGAACTGCTCGCCGTAGACCTGGATGCCGGTAGCGGAGAAGGTGTAGGTGGTGGTGGAGCCGTCGGCGGTCGCGAAGTGAACGTCGTCCTTGTAGTCGCCGAAACCGCGTTTCGCGTCGTAGTTGTATCCGCTGCTGTAGGTGATCGCCGCATCGGTGTCGTTGACGCGGGTCACCGCGTTCGGGGCTCCGACGGAGATCGTGTGTACGGGCGTACCGGCGGGGACCGGTGCGATGAGGAAGCTGCCGGAGAGGTACTCGACGCCGCTCACCCTCTCGGTGCCGACGTAGACCGGAGTGCCGGAGGTGAACCCTTCACCGGCGATCAGCACCGTGCTCTCGGTGGTCGGCGAGACGTAGGCGATGGACGGCCCTGCGGCGATGGCCAGGCCCGAGTGCGGGGCGGTCACCCCTGCCCCGGCGAGGATGGTCTTCGGGATGTCCTTCGGTCCGGGAGCGGCCGGGATCGGCTTGGTGCCGGTCTCGTAGACGTCCACCGGCTTGACGTCATAGAAGCTCTGAGTGGGGGCGGAGAAGTAGTTGTTGTTGATCCGGATGTGCCCGGTCGGGCTTGATCCGCCCTGGGAAGCTCCGCCCGCGTTGAAGGCGACGTTTTCCTGCCACTTGATCCACTCCGCGCCGGCGTCGTCGTAGTAGGTGAAGTTGGCGTAGCTGGCGTCGTACGCGACGTTTTGGGTCACCTGCAGGCCGTGGTTCAGGGTCTGATCCTTGTCGATCGGCCCGTTCGCGCCCACGCGGTTGCCCTTGATGTCGTAGTACTGGGCTTGGTGGCCTTCGACGTAGACCGCGCCGCCGTCCCTGCGCTCCGCGAGGTAGTGGTGGAAGACATTGTTGGTGATGCTGTTGTCGTTGTTGATGTTCACGGAGTTCTGCGGGTGGTTGGCATTGTCGACGTGGCCCTGGATCACTCCTGCGGTGACTGCGGTGTAGGGCACGTCGTACACGTTGTTGTGAGTGATCTTCGTGCCGCGGGAGAACAGCAGTGTGATCCCGGAGGCGGAGCTGTAGTCGGTTCCGATCCGGTGGACGATGTTGTCCGAGACGGTGGTGCCGGTCAGGATCTCGTTCTCACCGATCGTGTCACCGCTCACTTCCGAGGGGTTGGGTGTGCAGTTCTTCTTGATCCCGTCGGGCGGGGACAGCTGGCTGCGGTCGGCGTCGACAGGGACAACCGGTGTGGGGTCGTAGGTGCACCCGAGCAGAAGAGCGGTGGAGGCGATGTCGGTGAACTCGTTGCCCCGGATCAGCGTGTTCGCCGAGCCGTACATGACGCTCAGTCCTGCACCGCCCAGACCGGCGAACCTGTTTCCGCTGAAGGTGACGTTCTTGGCGGCGCTGACGGCAACGTTTCCTACCGGTTGGGTCAGCGCCCCCCACGGGCAGGTGCCGGCCGGGTCGGAGAAACGACACATTCCCTGGTTGCCCTTGGTGCTGCCTCCTGCCGGAGTTTCCGTCATCCGCAGGTTGCTCTGCACGTCGGCGAACCCCTCGCGGCCGGAGGGCGCGTTCCAGGTGGCGTGGGAGAACTGCAGGCCCCGGAACGTCAGATCGTGCACCGGGGCGGCCAGTGTGCCCGCCACCTGGACCAGCGACTCCAAACGCGGCAGCTCCACATCCAAAGCGGCGGGTGACTGACCGGGCATCGGCTGGTAGTACAGCGTGTTCGCCGCCGCGTCCAGGTACCACTGCCCCGGACGCAGCAGCTTCTTCGCGTTCTCCACCAGCCTCGGCACATCGCCGTCAGTCATCGACGGCAGGCCACCACTGGCATCGCGGAAATCTGCCCGGTTCGTGATGTTGGTCCAGCACGGCTCGGCCATCCTCAGGGCGCCTGTGCCGGCGTCAAACGTATCAACCCGGCAGCGGCTGTCAGTCCAACGGCCGTTGGCCGCCCCCGGATAGTGGAACTCCACCTGCGCGACCTCTGCCGCGCTCAGGCCCTTGAACCACTCCATCGCCTTGTCGTCGGCCTTAATGTTGTAGCCGTCGCCGGTATCGGACTTCTTCCAGGAGTTCTTGAAGCCGAGCTCTGCAATGCTGTGCGCCCGTGCGATCGGCGCCCCGCGCCCGTTCACGTACAGCTGCCTACTCGCGCTTCCCTCAGGGACCGACGCCGACCACACACCAGGAGTCGACGTCTGCGACCAGCCCGAGACCTGCAGCCCCCCGGAGATCACGGGGTGTGCGCCGTCGGCTGCTTCCCACACCACCGGGTGGCCCGGGCTGCCGGAGTCGGCCTCGCCGAACTTCCAGGTGCTCGACAACCGGTAGGTGCCGTTCAGCAGCTTCACCGTGACATCCGCGCCGCCATCGGCCGCCGACTGCGCCCTTACCTGCTTCTGTGCTTCGGTGAGTGAGCAGGTATCGGACTGCTGGCACGTGGTACTCGTGCCATTCGGGGATGCGTACAGGGTCACCGGCCCGGCAGCCGACGCCGGATTCGACGGACTGGCGACCAGCGACACCGTCAGCATCGCCAGCCCGCTGGCAGCAGCCAGGGGACGCCAAAGGTTGGGGACTCTCATATGAAGCTCCGTTTCGGGGGGATCCGGCAACAACCCACCGAGGCAACATCCCTGACACGCCCCAGGCAGGTGCTCATCAGTACACGGATGGATCAAGAGCAGGCCCGCACGAAGCGAAAGTGCCCATGAAATCGGTTGCAGGTGTCGGCGGTCGCCGAACCTCGCCCCCCTTGATGTCGGTCTACCGTGCCTCCATCTTGAGTTGTCCGTCGGGCTCTCGCCCGTGATGGCCGCGCTGGGGTGCAGCCGATGTCGCAATCCTTGGACCGCCAGGAGTCTCCCTTGAAGGTGAGAGCGTCGGCATGGCCCAGGCGAAGTGCAGCGTGGTCGCCGACACGGGGTACGTGGAGTTGGATTGTTCCGGACGGGTTGTGGGAGATCGCGAGGCCGTTGATCCCGCCGAAGCGGTTGCGGCCGCAGGGCGGTGGGACGGCGAACACGCCTGATGAGATGCTGTTCGCGGCCATCGTGTACGTGCTGGTCAGCGGGTGTGCGTGGCGTGCGCTGCCGCCCTGCTTCGGGGTGTCCAAGTCCACCGCGCACCGGCGCTTCCTGATCTGGTCACGGGCCGCGGGGTGTGGGGCCGGCTGCACGAGGCCGTCCTGGAGCGCCTGGACGACGCCGGCCTGCTGGACGTCTCGCGCGTCGTGCTCGATTCCGCCCACGTGAGGGCCAAGAAAGGTGCCCCTATGGTTTTCGTCAAGCGGCTGTGGCGACCGGGGGCTCGTAGAAGGTCCCGTCCCGAAGCATGGCGAAGAGCACGTCGATGCGCCGTCGGGCGAGGCAGACGAGGGCGGCGACGTGGTGTTTGCCCTGCCGTCGCTTCTTGTCGTAGTAGGCACGTGATTCGGGCTGGGACAGGGATGCGAACGCGGCGAGGTAGAAGGCCCGTTTGAGCTGTTTGTTGCCGCGCCGGGAGGAGTGCTCGCCGCGTATGGAGGAGCCGGAGCTCCTGGTCACCGGGGCCAGGCCGGCGTAGGCGGCCAGGTGGCCGACGGTGCGGAAGGTGCTGGCGTCGCCGACGTCGATGAGGATGCGGGCTCCGGTCCTGACCCCGATGCCGGACATGGAGGTCAGGACCTGGGAAAGAGGGTGGGCCTCCAGCAGTTCCTCGATACGGGCGGCGAGGAGTTTGCGCTGGTCGAGCACGGAGCCGAGCGAGCCGGCGAGGCTGGGGACGATCAGTGAGGCGGCGTCGGTGCCGGGCACGACGACGGTCTGCTCGTCGAGGGCTTCGAAGACGTCTCCGACCAGGCGCTCGGCCAGCAGTGGGGCCTTGGGCCGCAGCAAGGTCACCAGTCGGCGTCGCCCGGCCTTCCTCAACTGGGCTGGTGAGCCGTGGCGTTCGAGCAGTGTCAGGACGGCGGGGTGGTCCAGTCTCGGGCCCAGGACCCGCTCGAGCGAGGGGTGGATCTGGGTGAGCAGGCCGCGCAGGCGGTTCTTGATCCTGGTGGACTCGGCGGCGAGGTCGTCGTCGAAGCCGACGACCATCTCCAGTTCGGCGACGGTCTCGTCGCACGGTGCCAGGTCACGAAGAGCATGCGGCATTGTCCGCGAGGCGTCCGCGATGATCGCCGCGTCCCGTGCCTCGGTCTTGGCTTCACCAGCGTAGAGGTCGGCGATCCTTCGCATCGTCAGGCCCGGCAGGTAGGCGACTCGGCAGCCCGTGTCACGGGCCACGGCCAGGGGCAAGGCGTCGATCGAGGCAGGCTGGTCGACCACCACCAGCACGGTGCCGTGCTTGGCCTGGAGCTTGCTGAACACGTCACGCAGCTTCGGCTCGGTGTTGGGCAGCCGCTTGTCGAAGACCCGTTTGCCGGCCGGGGTCAGAGCGGTGGCGTGGTGCTCGCCCTTGCCCACGTCCAAGCCCAGGTAGACGTCGATATCACGTGTGTCGATCACGCGCACTCTCCACCGCGATCGTGCCCTTCCCGGCCTCACCTGCGACACCAGCGCGCCGGCATCCACGTTACGAAGAGCCTGCCTCACCCGGGAGGGATCGGTGCTCGTGCCCCTAATCAGCGGTCTGCCAATGCCTCCCGGACCCGGTGACAGCACCTTTTCGATCATGATCGACCGGGGCAACAAGTCATGCCGGGCCCGGAGGCCGGGAGCCCCATTGCGGGGCCATCAAAACGGTAACGGGGCACCGAACGGGACACGCCCGACCTCGTGGACCTCACACCGGCCGAGATTCGCCGTCTGCTGGCAACTGGGCCCCGCCACCACGTTCCCGACCACGGTCACGCGCTGAGCTGGTCACGGTGGCGCCGCCGGCACCAGGCACAAGCCCGCCACTGTCACTACAAGCGGCGCGATCACCCGGTAGTGGGACGGTCCGGCCAAGACCGTCCGCCACCCGCCTCCGCACCACTACACTCCCCACTCCCAGAGCGATGACCAGTAGAAATGGAGAAGCGCGGCTGGAGTATTAGGGCCCGCGACGCCTCCTCCGGATGAGGGAGCACCACCAGCCGCTCCCACTCCGAGACACGTAGGCCAAGCAAGTGGAACCCTCGCTCTGGTCCCTGTCGTGATGCACTCAACAACAGCCACTGATGTACACGTCGTGGAACGAGTGCCGATGCCTCCACGCGTCGGCCGAACCACCCGGGAGGCCACTCGTGCGCCCTGTCCGAACCTCGCTCCTGCTCCTCGTGTCCACACTGTTCGCCGTGGCCGCAGGTCCACCGGCCCAAGCCACCATGGCCGACCAGGCCCCCTCCGACCTGACCCACCGCCCTATCGTCTTCGTCCACGGCTACAACGCCGGCCCCGGAGTCTGGGGCGGCATGAAGGACTTCGCCCGCACATACGGGTACACCGACAACGAACTCTGGACCTTCGACTACAGCGCCCTCACCCCCGGCGACATCCCCATCACCACCATCGGCGACGAACTCGCCAAGTACATCGCCGACAAGCACCTCACCGACCGGTCACCCGACGGAAGGGTCGACATCGTCGCCCACTCCATGGGCGGCCTCGTCGCCCGTTCCTTCCTGGCGGATGGCGAGGCCCATCGGTCCGCCACCGCGCACCTGATCACCCTGGGCAGCCCCAACCACGGCACCAAGCTCGCGAGTTGGGGATGCTCTGTAGGCGTCAAATGCGACGAGCAGGTCAACGAGATGACCGGCGGATCCACCCTGATCACCAAGCTGAACCAGAACGGCGAGACACCCGGGCCGACCCGGTACGCCACCTTCCGCTCCAACGTCGGCGACGAACTCATCGTCAACCCCGGCACTTTCGACACGGACCTGTGCGACCGCCAGGTCTTCGGCTACACCCACACCGGCGAGGGCTCGGGAGACTACGCCGGGGACACCAGCGCGCTGAACGGCGCGGACAACCTCGTGACACCCTGCGTGGCCCACGGCGACCTCTACCAGGATCCCTGGACCCGCCACAAGGTCCTCGACCTCCTCGCCGACCACGACGGCGCCCACACCCCCCACGCCGTCCAAGTCGCCTGTGGAGAACTCAAGGAATTCTGGGGCGAGCGCAAGTGGGTCGGTGTCCACGCCCAGTCCTGCGCCACCGCGGTCCGCCCCGACCCCGGCGCCACGGTCAGCACCGTTCGCGGCGAGCTGCTCATCCGCGGATGCGGTTACTACAACACGATCGGCGTGTGGAAGTACGTCGGCAGGGACCCGGAGTACACCTGCCAAATCCCCTACGAGACCACCACCTGGGTCGACAGCCAGGGCTCGCCAGTCCAGAACAGCAGTACCACCGGCACCCGCACCATCGAGATTCCAGCCCCCGACGTCACAGCCCGCGCCGGCCAAAGTGTGCACTCCACGTGGAGCTTCGACGTGAACGCTTACTGGGGACCCGAATGGGGCGTCAAAAAGGCCATGGTCGATAGCGGAACCATGGCCCTTACCTGAGCACCCGGGTGGATGGCGCTTCGTGGCGGTCGCTCCCCACAGTGCACCGGTACGAGAGCTCGCCGTTCCGCGACGGGCACCGCAGGGGACCGCTCGCCGCCATCGTGGGACTGGCCCGGCCGGATCGCCATCGCACACGCGGGGCATCGCGAACACCGTCCGGCGGCGAGGCAAGGGCATCGCTCCTCCGCCCTGACCCGGCACACCGGCATCCCTTCTGCCGACATGCCTGACGACATGAATACGGGAGGCGCCGGGGTCCTCTGCAGTGGGGGAAACCACCGAGAAGAGAACAGACCATGACCAACCTGACCAGCTGGATGGCCTCCGTTCCGGACTCCACTCCGCTGACACGGATGTCGATTCCCGGGACCCATGAGTCCGGGGCGCGATTCTGCGCAGTGATCTCTGGGGACTGGGCCCAGTGCCAGAATCAGGAGTTCACCATCACGCGCCAGCTGAACGCCGGGGTCCGCTACCTCGATGTCCGGCTGCGCAACTTCCAGAACACCCTCCAGGTCCACCACGAGGCTGTGTATCAGAAAGCAAGGTTCCAGGATGTCGTCGACGAATGCGTCACCTTCCTGCACTCCCACAGCAGCGAGACCATCCTGATGCGGATCAAGCACGAGTACCACAACAACGACGAGGGAGACGACAGCACGGACGCCGGGTTCGTGGCACGGTTCAATGACATCAGCGGCCAGCACCCGGGCCTGTTCCACGCCGGATCATCCGTTCCCCGTCTCCGCGACGTCCGCGGCAAGATCGTCGTCCTCTCCGACGTCGACACACTGCCCGGGATCAACTGGAACGGCTCACTCATGGATAAACAGGATGACTGGAACCCTGACAACAGCAGCGTGAAAGTCGAAGAGGCCAAGAAGCAGTTCGAGAAGGCACGCAACGACAGCACCAGTTCCAGTCTCTTCGTGAACCACCTCAGTTGCTACCGCAAGATCCCCGATGGCAGCCCCGCCGAAATGGCCAAAGTGGTCGTCCCACCCGTCCGGGAGTACCTGTGGGCGAGTATCGCCACCTCAGGGTGGAACGCCCTGGGCACCGTCCCCATGGACTATGTTGACGAGAACCAGGCCCCGATGGTCATCGACCACCTCATCTGGTGGAACAGCGTCGGCACGGCCGGCCAGACCCGCACCCTGACGATCGAGCAAGCCGAGATGCTGACGTTCAACGACGGAAGCACCGACCCGGAGGTCTTCGGCTCCATCGTCATCACCACCCACGACAAGCGCATCTCCGCATGGAACCGCAACAAGGACAACCGTGTGAAGTTTCCCCACTCCAAGGGGACCTTCAAGCTGGATGCAGACAACGCCACCTCGAACCGCGGCTTCAGCATTCAGGTCGACTTGTGGGACTACGACACCTGGAACCCCAACGATCAGGTCGCCCTCGGCGTCGTGTACTGGGCACCTGCCGGAAGATTTCAAGTCCAGTGAGACGGTCGTGATGTTATGAGGTTTGTGGTGCGGGTTCCCTGCGCTTACTGGGGTCGTTGATCCATGCTGCCTG
>NZ_JBHXEM010000172.1:0-16229 GCF_042724755.1 Kitasatospora sp. NPDC127067
CCTCGGAGGTCCGGGGCCGCCCCGGGAGAACGGCGCGCAGCCCGCGCCGCAGGGCGCCGGCGCGGGCTCAGACGTTGACGCCGAAGTCCTGCGCGATGCCGCGCAGACCGGAGGCGTAGCCCTGGCCGATGGCGCGGAACTTCCACTCCACGCCGTTGCGGTACAGCTCGCCGAAGACCATCGCGGTCTCGGTGGACGCGTCCTCGGAGAGGTCGTAGCGGGCCAGCTCCGTGTTGTCGGCCTGGTTCACCACACGGATGAACGCGTTGCGCACCTGGCCGAAGTTCTGGCCGCGGGTCTCGGCGTCGTAGATCGACACCGGGAAGACGATCTTCTCGACGTCCACCGGCACACCGGCCAGGTTGACCTTGATCGCCTCGTCGTCGCCCTCGCCCTCGCCGGTCAGGTTGTCACCGGTGTGCTCGACCGAGCCGTCCGGGCTCTTCAGGTTGTTGAAGAACACGAAGTTGCCGTCCGAGGTGACCTTGCCCTGGGCGTTGCACAGCAGGGCGCTGGCGTCCAGGTCGAAGTCCGCGCCGGTGGTGGTCCGGACGTCCCAGCCCAGGCCGACGACCACGGCGGTGAGGCCGGGTGCCTCCTTGGTGAGCGAGACGTTGCCGCCCTTGCTGAGGCTGACTCCCACTAGTCCTCCAAGAATCGGGAGGCACGTCCAGTGGTGCCCCCGGTGGTGCGGTCCGGGGCGGCGGGAGGCCCATCGGCTCCCGCATCCCACCCCGCCAACGGCCCGAGCGTAGTACGGGGTTCCCGTCCGCACCCCTGATCAGGCCGGACACGGCCCCGGGGCACTCGGCCGGCGGGTGCCGCGGGGCGCCCGCGCCCCGGCCGAGGCGCGTGCGGGGCCCGGGCGGGGGTCTCAGAGCGCCGCGAGGACCTTCAGGTACTCCTGCTCGTCCCGGGCGTCCGGGAGGCCGTTGACGACGCTCCAGCGCACCGTGCCCGTGGTGTCGATCACGAAGGTGCCGCGCAGCGGGCAGCCCCGCTCCTCGTCGAGGACGCCGTAGGCCCGGGTGACCTCGCCGTGCGGCCAGAAGTCGGCCAGCAGCGGGAACTCCAGGCCCTCCCGGTCGGCGAAGACCCGCTGGGAGAACTGCGAGTCGCAGGAGAGGCCGAGCACCTGCACGGTGTCGTTCTGCAGGCCCGCCAGCTCCCGCTGGATCGCGCCCAGCTCGCCCGTGCACACACCGGTGAAGGCGAACGGGTAGAAGACCAGGACGACGTTCCGCCGGCCGCGGAAGTCGGAGAGCCGGACGGCCTCGCCGTGCTGGTTGTTGAGCTCGAAGTCCGGAGCCGGGGTGCCGACCTCGATGGCCATGAGCGGGACCTTTCTGACGTGACCGCGCCGCGCGGCGGGCGCAGCGGGCCACATCCTCGCATTCGTTTACGGCCGTTGCGCCGAACGGATGAGGCGGGTCGCCGCGGCCCGCCGCATGTGCTTCAGGGACCACTCAGCGCTTGGCGCCCTTCGCCGTGGACTTGGTCGCGAGCCTGGTGGCCGCCCAGTCCTTGACGATGTTGATCGAGCTGGTCTGGGAGAGGCCCGCGGTCTTGGCCGCGTCGCTGATGTCGGAGGCCTCGATGTGGCCGTCCCGCCCGGTCTTGGGCGTCATCAGCCAGATCAGGCCGCCTTCAGCGAGGTACTCCAGCGCGTCGACGAGGGCGTCGGTGAGGTCCCCGTCGTCGTCGCGGTGCCACAGCAGAACGGCGTCGGCGACGTCGTCGTAGTCCTCGTCGACGAGATCCGTCCCGATGAGCTCCTCGATTCCCTCGCGGAGCTCCTGGTCAGTGTCGTCGTCGTACCCCAGCTCCTGGATGATCTGGCCCTCTTCGAAGCCGAGACGGGTCGCCGGGTTGGACTTGTCCGCGGGGTCCGCGGTCGCGCTCACGGGAATAACCTCCAGTATTCGGCCCGGCATCCATGCCGAGGCTGTGGCCGTAGTCCACACGGGCGCGGCGGTTCGCGCAAGTACCCGACCCCCGATCCCCTCCAAAGGTTGACGTGTCGCAGGGGGACACGCCGCGCGAGGTGGCGGGAATCACACCGATTTGCCCTTTTCTGCATGGTCCAAGGATGCTTCGGGTGGTCCCGGCCCACAGGCCGTACGCACGCCCGAGATGCGAACGGCATTCGGGTCCGCGCGTGCGCGGGCGTAGAGTCTCCTGTTGGCCCTCACCCCGGCCGCCCGCCATCGGGCGGACGGGACACCAGGTCGGACCACCTCTTTTCGTAACACCCGGGGGTGTGCGGAGCGGACGAAGACGCCCGCACCGCACGCCGCCAGACCGGGCCGCCCGCCGGGCGGACCGGTTACCGATCGGTAGAGATGACGGATCTCCGAGCGCGGTAGCACGATGGAGGCGGCGCGACACACCTCAGTTTCGACCGACAGTGAAGGAACAGCGTGGCTTCCGGATCCGATCGCAACCCGATCATCATTGGCGGCCTTCCGAGTCAGGTCCCGGACTTCGATCCCGAGGAGACCGCGGAATGGCTGGAGTCGCTCGATGCGGCCATCGACGAGCGGGGGCGTGAGCGTGCCCGTTACCTGATGCTGCGGCTGATCGAGCGCGCCCGCGAGAAGCGTGTCGCCGTGCCCGAGATGCGCAGCACGGACTACGTCAACACCATCGCGACCAAGGACGAACCGTTCTTCCCCGGCAACGAGGAGATCGAGCGGAAGATCCTCAACGCGACCCGGTGGAACGCGGCCGTCATGGTCTCCCGGGCGCAGCGCCCGGGCATCGGCGTCGGTGGCCACATCGCCACCTTCGCCTCCTCCGCGTCTCTGTACGACGTCGGCTTCAACTACTTCTTCCGCGGCAAGGACGGCGAGGGCGAGTCCGGCGACCAGGTCTTCTTCCAGGGCCACGCCTCCCCCGGCATCTACGCCCGCGCCTTCCTGCTGGACCGGCTCACCGAGCAGCAGCTCGACGCGTTCCGCCAGGAGAAGTCGAAGGCCCCGTACGGCCTCTCCAGCTACCCGCACCCGCGGCTGATGCCGGACTTCTGGGAGTTCCCGACCGTCTCGATGGGCCTCGGCCCGCTCGGCGCGATCTACCAGGCCCGGATGAACCGCTACCTGGAGCACCGCGGGATCAAGGACACCTCCGACTCGCAGGTCTACGCCTTCCTCGGCGACGGCGAGATGGACGAGCCCGAGTCGCTCGGCCAGCTGTCGCTGGCCGCCCGCGAGGGCCTGGACAACCTGACCTTCGTGGTCAACTGCAACCTGCAGCGCCTGGACGGCCCGGTCCGCGGCAACGGCAAGATCATCCAGGAGCTGGAGTCCCAGTTCCGGGGCGCCGGCTGGAACGTGATCAAGCTGGTCTGGGACCGCAGCTGGGACCCGCTGCTCGCGCAGGACCGCGACGGCGTCCTGGTCAACAAGCTGAACACCACGGTGGACGGCCAGTTCCAGACCTACGCCACCGAGACCGGCCAGTACATCCGCGAGCACTTCTTCGGCGGCGACCTGCGCCTGCGCGCCATGGTCGAGAACATGACCGACCAGCAGATCCAGCACCTGGGTCGCGGCGGCCACGACCACAAGAAGATCTACGCGGCGTTCAAGGCGGCCCGCGAGCACAAGGGCCAGCCGACGGTCATCCTCGCCCAGACGGTCAAGGGCTGGACGCTGGGCCCCAACTTCGAGGGCCGCAACGCCACCCACCAGATGAAGAAGCTGACGGTCGAGGACCTGAAGCGCTTCCGCGACCGGCTGCACCTGCCGATCACCGACAAGCAGCTGGAGGAGGGCTACCCGCCCTACTACCACCCGGGTCGCGACTCGGAGGAGATCCAGTACATGCACGACCGCCGGGAGGAGCTGGGCGGCTACGTGCCGACCCGCAAGGTCCGCCCGCGGAAGCTGGAGCTGCCCGGCGACGACGCGTACAAGGCGGTCAAGAAGGGTTCCGGCAACCAGACCATCGCCACCACCATGGCGTTCGTCCGGGTGCTCAAGGACCTCATGCGGGACAAGGGCATCGGCAACCGCTTCGTGCCGATCGCGCCGGACGAGTACCGCACCTTCGGCATGGACTCGCTCTTCCCGTCGGCGAAGATCTACAACCCGCTCGGCCAGACCTACGAGTCGGTCGACCGGGACCTCCTCCTCGCCTACAAGGAGTCGCCGACCGGCCAGATGCTGCACGACGGCATCTCCGAGGCGGGCTGCACCGCCTCGCTGATCGCCGCCGGCTCCTCCTACGCCACCCACGGCGAGCCGCTGATCCCGGTGTACGTCTTCTACTCGATGTTCGGGTTCCAGCGCACCGGCGACCAGTTCTGGCAGATGGCCGACCAGCTGGCCCGCGGCTTCGTGATCGGCGCCACCGCCGGCCGCACCACGCTGACCGGTGAGGGCCTGCAGCACGCCGACGGCCACTCGCACCTGCTGGCCTCGACCAACCCGGGTGTCGTCGCGTACGACCCGGCGTACGGCTTCGAGATCGCGCACATCGTCCAGGACGGTCTGCGGCGGATGTACGGCTCCAGCGCCGAGCACCCGCACGGCGAGGACGTGTTCTACTACATGACCGTCTACAACGAGCCGATCAAGATGCCGGCCGAGCCCGAGAACGTGGACGTCGAGGGCATCCTCAAGGGTCTGCACAAGTACGCGCCGGGCACCGCCGGCCAGATCCCGGCCCAGATCCTCGCCTCCGGCGTGGCCGTGCCGTGGGCCCTGGAGGCCCAGCGCATCCTCGCCGAGGAGTGGAACGTCAAGGCCGACGTCTGGTCCGCGACCTCCTGGAACGAGCTGCGCCGCGACGCGGTGGAGGCCGAGGAGTTCAACCTGCTGCACCCCGAGGAGCAGCAGCGCGTGCCGTACGTCACCCAGAAGCTCCAGGGCGCCGAGGGCCCGGTCGTCGCGGTGTCCGACTGGATGCGCGCGGTGCCGGACCAGATCGCCCGCTGGGTGCCGGGTCAGTACCAGTCGCTGGGCGCCGACGGCTTCGGCTTCGCCGACACCCGTGGCGCGGCCCGTCGCTTCTTCCACATCGACGCGCAGTCGGTCGTCCTGGGGGTGCTCACCGAGCTCGCCAAGCAGGGCAAGATCGACCGCTCGGCGCTGAAGGAAGCGATCGACCGCTACCAGCTGCTGGACGTGGCCGCGGCCGACCCGGGTGCCGCCGGCGGCGAGGCCTGATCAGCCCGTAGGCACTGAGGGGCCGGACTCCCGTCGGGGGTCCGGCCCTTCGGCGTTCGCCGCGGCGCGGCCCTCCGTTCGGTCCCCGGAACAGCACGACGGCCCCGGACTCCGACGAGTCCGGGGCCGTGGCGCGGCGGGGCCGGTCAGATGTGCACGGCCGGGCCCGCGTCGGTGGCGCCGCGGCGGGTGAGCAGGCCGAGCACGGCGGCGCCGAAGGCCACCACGGCGGCCACCGCGAAGGCCAGCGACATGCCGCTCACGAAGGACTCGTGGACGGCGCTGGCCATCGCGTCCACCGCCTGCTGCGGGGTGCCGGCCGGGGCCGGCGGGGCGATGCCCAGCTGGGCGGCCTGCTTGAGGCCCTCGCCCGCCTCGCCCTCCACCGGCGGCAGACCGGCCTTGGCCCAGTTGCCCGGCAGGACGTCGCCGACCTTGGCGGCCATCAGTGCGCCCAGCACCGCGGTGCCGAGGCTGCCGCCGACCTGCATCGCGGCCTGCTGGAGGCCGCCGGCCACGCCGGACAGCTCCAGCGGGGCGTTGCCGACGATCACCTCGGTGGCGCCGACCATGACCGGGCTGATGCCCAGGCCCATCAGGACGAACCAGAGCGACATCACGCCGTTGCCGGAGCCGGTGTCCAGGGTGGACATGCCGAACATCGCGGTGGTGGTGATCAGCATGCCGGCCACGATCGGGATGCGCGGGCCCAGCTTGCCGATCGCCAGGCCGGCCAGCGGCGAGCCGATGATCATCATGCCGGTCATCGGCAGCAGGTGGACGCCGGCCTCGACCGGCTTCATCCCGTGCACGTTCTGGAGGTAGAAGGTCACGAAGAAGATCGCGCCGAAGAACGCGAAGGCCATCAGCACCATCAGCAGGACGCCCGCCGACAGCGGCACCGAGCGGAACAGGCCGAGCGGGATCAGCGGCTCGCGGGCCTTGCCCTGCCAGAGCGCGAACAGCACCATCAGGACCACCGCGCCGATCAGGAACAGCAGCGTCCGCCCGTCGCCCCAGCCCCACTCGGGGGCCTTGATGATGCCGAAGACCAGCGCGAACATGCCCACCGAGAGCAGCGCGATGCCGGGCAGGTCGAAGGACTTGGCGGCGTTCTCGGCCCGGACGTCCTTGAGGATCCACACGCCCAGCGCCAGCGCGACCAGGCCGACCGGGATGTTGATGAAGAACACCGACTCCCAGTTGACGTGCTCGACCAGCAGGCCGCCGACGATCGGTCCGGCCGCTGTGGAGGCGCCGATCACGCCGCCCCAGATGCCGATCGCCATGTTGAGCTTCTCGGCCGGGAAGGCCCCGCGCAGCAGGCCCAGCGCGGCCGGCTGGAGCAGCGCGCCGAACAGGCCCTGGAGCACCCGGAAGGCGATCACGGTCTGGATGTTGCCGGCGAAGCCGATCGCGGCCGAGGTGACGGCGAAGCCCGCCGCGCCGACCAGGAAGGTGGTCTTGTGGCCGAAGCGGTCACCGATCTTGCCGGCGGTGATCAGGAAGACCGCCAGGGCCAGCAGGTAGCCGCTGGTGACCCACTGGATCTCGGAGGGCGCCGCGTGCAGCTTCTCCTGGATCACCGGGTTGGCGATGGCGACGATGGTGCCGTCCAGCGCGACCATCATGACGCCGACCGCGACGGTCAGCAGGGTCAGCCAGGGGTGTCCCTTGAGACCGCCCCCCGACGGTGGGTTCGGCGGCGCGTCCGCCTCGGAGTTCTTCACGACGGACTGACTCATCTGGGCCCTCCGGGGGCGTGGCTCGGTGCGGGACATGGGCGTGGCGCCCCGGCCCACCCGTCCCCACAGGTGCCCCGGCCCGACGGGCGCCACCCCGGCAGATTATGTCAGCCTCTGACATTCGGCAAACAGTGACTTCTGGCCATCACTGCCATTTGTCAGAGCGCTAAAGTTGTGGTCCCACCCGCCACACCCAGCGCTCCGGAAGGCCCCCGCCATGGCCGCTCACACCCCCCGCACCACCGGCACCCCGGCGGGCCCCGAACGCGCGCCGGGCCTGCGCGAGCGCAAGAAGCAGCAGACCCGCTACGCCCTGATCCAGGCCGCCCACCTGCTCTTCCTCAGGCAGGGCTTCGCCCACACGACCGTCGACGAGATCGCCTCCGCCGTCGACGTCTCCCAGCGCACCTTCTTCCGCTACTTCGCCAACAAGGACGAGGTCGCGCTCGCCGTGATGGCCGTGGCCGAGGACTACTTCATCGAGTGCCTGCGCCACCGCCCGGCCGAGGAGGCCCCGCTCCAGGCCCTGCGCGCCGCGATCGTCAAGGCCTGGCGCGACCTCGGCAACGAGGAGTCCGCCGGCCCCGGTTCGATCCACAGCGCCCTGGAGCTCATGCGGATGATCGAGGAGACGCCCCCGCTGCTCGCCGCCCAACTGCGCCGGGTCACCGAACAGGAGCGTCTGGTGGTCCAGGTGCTCGCCGAACGCGAGGGCCTGGACCCGGCCGAGGACCTGCGCCCCGCCGTGCTCGCCGCCGTCTTCGGCAGCCTGCTGCGCTCGGCCCACCTGTCCTGGAGCGCCGAGCACGCACCGGCCGGCCCCGAGGGCATGGTCGCGGTGATCGAGCGCTACTTCGACCAGCTCGGCCCGGCCCTGGCCGGCCACTGGCGCAGCCCCGCGTAGCACCCGGCGCCGCACCCGGGTCATACCGGGGTATCACCCGGTACCCCGGTAGCCCCGCGGAAGTTCGCGCTCCAGTGCGACGACCCGCACGGCCCGCCCTCCTAGGCTGACCCACGATGAAAACGCCCACCGAAGCCGACGCCCGCGCGTTCGCACTGCGCCAACTGCGCGCCCTGCGGCACCACCTGACCACCCCGAGCGAGGACGAGACCCCGCTGCTCGGCGACTCCCGGCGGCGCTGGGTGCGCCGACTGCCGTACATCGTCGTGATCGCTCTGCAGGGCTCGCTGATCCCCACCGGGATCGCCAACCTGGTCGGTTTCTACGACCTGGTGCTGCCGGTGGCCGCCGCGCTCACCATCGCCCAGACCACGCCGCTGTTCCTCGCCGTCACCCGGCCGCTGACCGCCTGGTGGATCAGCGCCGCCGCCATGGTCGCCACCGCCAGTATCACCGCCCGCCACCACCAGCTGATGGGCAGTTGGCCGTGGACGGCCCCGATGATCATCGCCTACGTCTTCCTGCTGCTCGCCCTCGCGCTGCGGGAGAGCCGGGCCACCGTGGTCTCGGTCTGGGTGGCCACCGTGCTGCTCACCGCGCTCACCACCACCCTCGGCCTGCCCCGCTCCGGCGACGGCACCACCGTGCTGCTGATCGCACTCAGCGGCGCCGCGCTGCTGCTCGGCTGGGCCGTCCGGGACCGCGCCGTGGCCCGCCGGCTGCTCACCGAGCAGGAGCACATCAGCGAGGCCGAACGCGAACGCCGCACCCTGCTGGAGGAACGCGCCCGGATCGCACGGGAGTTGCACGACGTGGTGGCGCACCACATGTCGGTCATCGCGGTGCAGGCGGCCAGCGCGCCGTACCGGATCACCGGAGTGCCGGACGAGGCCGCCGAGGAGTTCACCGCGATAGCCGGCACCGCCCGCGAGTCGCTGGCCGAGATGCGCCGACTGCTCGGCGTGCTGCGCAGCGAGGAGTCCGGCGGGGAGAAGGCACCGCAGCCCGGGGTCAGCCAACTCGCCCAGCTGGTCGAGACGGTGGGCCGGGCCGGGGTTCCGGCCCAGCTGACGGTGGAGCCGGACCTGGTGGACCTGGTGCCGCAGGCCGTCGGTCTGTCCACGTACCGGATCGTGCAGGAGGCGCTGGCCAACGTGGTGCGGCACGCCCCCGGCGCGCGGACCTGGGTGTCGCTGACCGCGGACGGCCCGGCGCTGCTGGTGACGGTGGTCAACGCGCCCCCGCCGGAGCGCACCGAGTCGCTGGAGGCCTCGGTCGAGGGCACCGGGCAGGGGCTGGTCGGAATGCGTGAACGCGTCCGGCTGGTCGATGGCAGGCTGGACACCGGCCCGCTGCCGGACGGCGGCTTCAAGGTGGCCGCCGTCCTGCCCCTCGACCGTCCAGACACCCCCCGGGAGACCACCGCATGACCATCCGCGTGATCATCGTCGACGACCAGGCCATGGTGCGCGCGGGCTTCGCGGCCCTGCTCAACGCCCAGAGCGACATCGACGTGGTGGGGGACGCGGCGGACGGCGCCCAGGCCCTGGAGGTCAACGGCCGCACCCACCCGGACCTGGTGCTGATGGACGTCCGGATGCCCGTCATGGACGGCCTGGAGGCGGCCCGGCGGCTGCTCGACCCGGCCGTGCCGGGCGCCCACCGGCCCAAGGTGCTGATGCTGACCACCTTCGACGTGGACGACTACGTGTACGAGGCGCTGCGCGCCGGGGCCAGCGGCTTCCTGCTCAAGGACGCCCCGCCGGCCGACCTGATCGCCGCGGTCCGGGTGGTCGCGGCCGGCGAGGCGCTCCTCGCCCCCTCGGTGACCCGCCGGCTGATCGAGGACTTCGCCCGCACCCGCCCGGCCAAGCGCCACGACCCCAAGGTGCGGCTCAACGGCCTGACCCCGCGCGAGACCGAAGTGCTGGAGCTGATCGCCCGCGGCCTGTCCAACCAGGAGATAGCCGCCAAGCTGGTGCTCGCCGAGCAGACCGTCAAGACGCACATCGGGCGCATCCTCGCCAAGCTCGGCCTGCGCGACCGCGCCCAGGCGGTCGTCCTGGCCTACGAGTCCGGCCTGGTGACCCCAGGTCAGTAGGAGCAGCCGTTCGCCCGCTCGCCTCCGGGTGCTCTCGACCCGGCGCCGACAGTCGGCGCTCCCTCGCTCCTCCGTCGCTCCCTCGCTTCTCCCTTTCGACACCGGCGCGCCCTTCGGCTCGGGGCGGCTGGCCCCTCTGATACCCGGGTAGCACCCGGGAGTTGGCCCCGCGGTGTGACGTCCGCGGGGCCGTCGCGTTCCTACCTTCCTCCCCATCGGACGCCGAACGGATTCGGCGGCCGAACGGACGAGGGAGGGCAAGGACATGCGCAGGTTTCGGGCCGGACGGGCGATCGCCGCCACCGCGGTGGCGCTGGCGGTCGTACTCGGCGCGGGCGGCTGGGCCGCCGACACCCAGACCGCGGTCACCGGCCCGCCGCCCGGCAGCGCCGCCTGGACGGCCGACCCCTCGCTCGGCCGGCGGCTGCCCGACCCGGCCACCACCACCCCGGCCGGCGTCGCCGCGTTCTTCGCCGAACTGACCCCGGCCGCGCAGGACGCCCTGGCCGTCCGGCACCCGCTGGTGGTCGGCAACCTGGACGGCGCCCCGGTCGCCCTCCGCTACCGGGCCAACGCCCTGGCCCTGACCGCCGAGCGCACCCGCGAACTCGCCCGGGCCACCGACCCCGCCCTCACCCCGCAGGACCACGAGGCCGCCCGCACCCGCGCCGAGCGCTACCGCGCCCTGCTGGACGGCGGCCGGCGGATCCTCGCCTTCGACCCGCGCGGCCGCGGCCAGGTCGCCGAGGTGTACGGCGACCTCGCCACCGCCCGCCGCACCGCCGTGATCGTCCCCGGCTCGGACATCGACCTGCTCCGCTTCGACCGCGCGTCCGGCCCGTACGGCACCCCCGCCGGCATGGCCCGCGCGCTCCTGGACGCCACCGACGGGCGGACCGCCGTGATCGCCTGGGCCGGCTACACCACTCCGCTCGGCCTCGGCCCGGACGCCGCCACCGAGGACCTGGCCCGGGCCGGCGCCCCCCGCCTCACCCGGCTGCTCGACGGACTCGCCGTCACCACCCGCCCGCAGGCCCCGCCCACCGTGTTCTGCCACAGCTACGGCTCGGTCGTCTGCGGCCTGGCCCGCCCCACCCCCGCGCAGGCCTCCGGCGTGGTGGTGCTCGGCTCGCCCGGCATGGGCATCGGCTCGGCCGCCGACCTCGACCCGGGCGTCCCGCTCTGGGCCACCGCCCGCAACGACTCCGACTGGATCGGCGACGTGCCCAACGTCCGGCTGTTCGGCCTCGGCCACGGCGCCGACCCGACCGCCCCCGGCTTCGGCGCCCGCCCGCTGCCCGCCACCGGATCCCACGGCCACGACGGCTACTTCGCCCCCGGTACCGCCTCCCTCGCCGCCTACGCCGCCGTCGCGCTCGGCCGCGCCTGACCGCCCGCACCGGAAGGAGCACCACCATGGCCAGCACCCTCGCCCCCCGGCCCCGCACCGCGGAGCCCCGCACCCCCCGGCCGCTCACCGCGCTGCGCCGCGCCGCCGCACGGGTCGACGCGAAGACCCCGGCCCACCGCGACCGCGCCCTGGACGGGCTGCGCGCCCTCGCCCTGCTCGCCGTACCGGTCGGCCACTGGATGCTCGGCGGCCTCACCCGCTCCCCCGACGGCGCCCTGCACAACACCAGCCCGCTCTCCACCCTCGGCTTCTTCGCCCCGCTCAGCTGGGTGCTCCAGATGCTCGGGGTGTTCTTCCTGGTCGGCGGCCACTCCTCGGTCCGCTCGCTGGAGCGGGCCCGGGCCAGGGGCGTGACGTACGGCGGCTGGCTGCGGGCCCGTACCGTCCGGCTGCTGCGCCCGGTGCTCGGGGTGACGGCCGTCTGGGCGGCGCTGATCCCGCTGCTGCCCGCGCTCGGCGTCCCCGCGGACACCCTGCGCACCGGTGCCACCCTGGTGGTGCAGCCGCTCTGGTACATCGGGGTCTACCTGGGGCTGACCGCGCTCACCCCGCTCTGCGTGGCCGCCGGGCGCCGGCTGGGCGGCTGGTCGGCGGGCCTGCTGGTGGTGTCGGTCGCCGCCGTCGACCTGCTGCGCTACGGGCCGTGGGCCGGGGCGGTGCCGTCCTGGGTCGCGCTGCTGAACATCCTGCCGGGCTGGCTGTTCGGCTACCAGCTGGGCGTGCTCTGGGCGCAGGGCCGGCTCGGCCGCCCGGCGGCCCGGTTGCTGCTGCTCGGCGGCGGGGCGCTGTTCGCCGCGCTGCTGCTGGTCTTCCACTACCCGGCCAGCATGGTCGGCGTGCCCGGGGCCGAGCGCACCAACTCGCACCCGCCGTCCCTGCTGGTGCTCGCCCTGGCGTCGTTCCAGTGCGGAGCCGCGGTGCTGCTGCGGGAGCGGCTGGGCCGGCTGCTGACCCGCCGTCCGCTGCTCTGGCTGCCGGTCGTGGTGGTCAACCTGTCGGCGATGACGATCTTCTGCTGGCACCAGAGCGCGATGCTCGCGGTCGCCGTGCCGGGCGCGGCCGGGCTGGGCGCCGTCCCGGGGCTGACCACCGCGCCGGACTCGCTCGGCTGGGTGGCCGCCAGGCTGGCGCTGCTGCCGCTGTTCGCCGCCGTGCTGGTGGCGCTCGGCTGGTTCACCCGCCGGTTCGACGGCCCGTGGACGGCCTTCTCGCGGGGCGGCAAGGCGGTGGCCGGCGCCGCGGCGGCGCTCTTCGCGGCGTACGCGCTGGGCGTGGTGTGACGGCCCACCGGGTGCGGGCCGCTCCGGGCAGCGGAGCACGGCGTGCCGCAGGGGCGCGGGCCGATCGGTCCGCGCCCCTGCGGCGCGCTGTCGGTGTCCTGCCCTACCCTGCCGCCATGGTGACGTTCGACGAGTTCCGCACGATGGCGCTGGCCCTGCCGGAAGCCGCCCAGGAGCCGACCTGGGACATCGAGACGCTGCGGGTCCGCGGCCGGATCTTCGCGATGGGCGCGCCCGACGGGGACCGGGTCACCGTCAAGGCCTCCCCCGAGGACCAGGCCGAACTGCTCGCCGCCGAACCCGAGGTGTTCTCCTCCGCCCCGTACGTCGGACGGCACGGCTGGGTGAGCGTCCGGCTGGACCTGGTGGACCGGGACGAGCTGCACGACCTCGTCACCGAGGCCTGGCGGCGGACGGCGCCGAAGCGCCTGGTACGCGAGTTCGACGCCTGAGCGCGCCCCTGTCGAACGGCCGCACGGGCCACCGTCCGAACCACTGGGAGACGTCGCGCGGACACCCCGGGTTCATGTGATCCATCCCACAGTTTAGGCGTTCCCGTCCTCCCTCCGGGCCCCCTAGGCTTGCGCAGGGAAGTCAGCAGAGCCATCGCACCCTCCGGGCACCGCCCGCGAAACGGTGACGGGCCCCAAGGGAGTTGGTGCGGTGCGCAACCGTCGGCGCTGGAAGCGGGTACTGATCGGGGCGTTCGCCGGCTGCGCGGTGCTCGCCGACGCCGGAGGCGCCGCCGCCGCGGCCGCGGTCTCCTCCGAACAGCTGGCGATCTCCACCCCTCCGGCCGGCAGCGCCGCCTGGGTCCAGGACCACTCCTTCGGCCACTCCCTGCCCGACCCGGCCACCACCGTCCCGGCCGCCGCCGCGGCGTTCTTCGCCTCGCTCGCGCCCACCGAACTGGACCGGCTGATCCAGCAGTACCCGCTGGTCGTCGGCAACTACGACGGCGCCCCGCTGGACCTGCGCTACCGCGCCAACAGGATCGCCCTGGCCGCCGAGCGCGACCGGGCCCTGGCCCGCGCCGCCGACCGCGAACTGGACTCCGACACCCGCGCGCTGGCCGTCTCCCGCGCCAACGACGTCGAGCACCTGCTCGCCCCCGGCCGGCAGGTCCTGGCCTTCGACCCGCGCGGCCGCGGCCTGGTCAGCGAGGTGTGGGGCGACCTCGCCGACGCCGAGCGGATCTCCGTGCTCGTCCCCGGCTCGGACGCCGACCTCGGCCACCACGACCAGGCCGCCGAGCCGCTGCGCTCCCCGGCCGGCATGGCCCGCTCCCTCTACGCCGAGGAACGGCGCCAGGCGCCGAACACCCGGACCGCCGTGATCTCCTGGACCGGCTACGTCACCCCGTCCGGCCTCGGCCCGGACGCCGCCACCTCCCGGCTCGCCGACGTCGCCGCCCCCCGGCTGGAGCGGCTGCTCTCCGGACTGAAGGAGACCACCCGGCCGGACGCGCCGCCGTCGCTGCTCTGCCACTCGTACGGCTCGGTGGTCTGCGGCACCGCCGCCCCGGAGATCCCGCGCGCGGCGGCCTCGCCGTCCGACACCTCCGGCATCACCGACCTGGTGGTCTTCGGCAGCCCCGGCATGGGCGTGCAGAGCACCACCGAACTGGGCGCCGGCGTGCACGTCTGGGCCACCCGCAACCCCAGCGACTGGATCGGCAACGTGCCGTTCCTGGAGGTCGGCGGACTCGGCCACGGCGCCGACCCGACGGCGAGCGGCTTCGGCTCCGAGCAGATCTCCTCGGCCCGCGCGGCCGGCCACAACGGCTACTTCACCGAGGGCACCGACAGCCTGCGCAACTTCGCGGCGATCTCCCTCGGCCGCTACCAGGACGTGGTCCGGGCCAACCCCGGCTCCTGAGGCCCGCCCCCCCGGGGCTCAGGACGGCTGGTCCTGGTACAGCCGCAGGGCCTCCGCCGCCGCCCTGGCCAGCTCGCGCCGGGCGGCCGGCGGGACCAGCACCTCGACGTCCGCGCCGAAGGCCAGCAGCGACCGGACGGCCGCCGGGGCCGGGAAGGCCATCGCCACCTCGGCCCACTCCTCGGGCGGCCCGGCACCCGCCTCCGGCGGCGGTGCGGTGACCCGGCCGCCGTGGATGCGCAGGAACATGTCCAGCCGTCCGCGCCGGACCCGCACCCGCACCGGCAGGTCCTTCGGCAGCCGCTCCACCTGCTCGCGCAGCACCGCCCAGGCGTCGCCGAGCCCGACCCCGGCCCGGCGCCGCACCGTCTCCTCGGTGGTGTCGGCGGCCAGCACCCGGTCGACCCGGAACAGCCGCGGCTCGCCGTGCAGATCGGCCACCAGGTACCAGACCGCCGCCTTGCTCACCAGGCCGTACGGGTCGACGGTGTACTCCACCGGCGCGGGCGTGCCGCCGTGCCGGTAGCGCAGCCGCAGCCGCCGGTCGGCGAAGACGGCGTACTGCAGCTCGCCCAGGTCCGGCCCGGCGGCGGGGCCGACCGCGCCGGGGGTCTGCATCCAGCGGGCCGGGTCGACCAGGATCCGCTCGCTGATCCGCTCGGCGGCCGGCCGGTGCGGGGCCGGCAGCGCCGCCATCACCTTGCGCAGCGCCGAACCGAGCGCCCCGTCCAGCCCGAGGTCGCTGTGCGCGCCCTGGGCGGAGAGCACGAACAGCGCCCTGGCCTCGTCCGCGGTCAGGCCCGTGACGTCGGTGCGGTAGCCGGGCAGCAAACCGATGCCGCCGTGCCGCCCGCGCTCGGTGAACACCGGCACCCCGGCGGCGGAGAGCGACTCGACGTCGCGGTAGATGGTGCGGACGGACACCTCCAGCCGCTCGGCGAGTTCGGTGGCGGACACCCGGCCGCGGGTCTGGAGCAGCAGCAGGATCGAGAGCAGGCGGTCGGCCTTCATGCCCCAAGAATCCCAGTAATCCTGACGGCAGTTGTCAGGTTTTACTGGGAAATTGCGTTCCGAGCCCGAAAGACCACCCGACACCAGGGAGTTGAGCGCCGATGACCGCCGTCCAGGATGCCCGCCCGCAGTACCTGACCGCCCTCGACCAGCTGGAGAAGCTGTTCGCCACGATCACCCCGGCCGACCTCGACCGGCCCACCCCCTGTACCGAGTTCACCCTGCGTCAGCTGCTGAACCACGTGGTCGGCGGCATCCACCGGTTCGCGTACATGGGCGAGGGCGGCCGCGCCGAGGACGTCGTGGCCGCCGTCGAGGACCCCTCGGACGAGGGCTGGCCGGCCGCGCTGGGCCGGGCCCGCGCCCGGGTCACCGCCGCCTGGGCGGACGACACCAAGCTCGGCCGCCCGACCGTCGCCCCCTGGGGCGAGGTGCCCGGCGCGGCGGCGGTGGCCGGCTACCTGATGGAGCTGGTGACCCACTCCGGGGACATCGCCGCGAGCCTCGGCAACGGCTTCGCCCTGGACGACGACCTGGCGCGGACCGCGCTGGCCGTCGCCGAGTTCGTGCTGCCGGCCGAACAGCGGGTGCCGGGCGTCCCGTTCGCCGCCGTCCGGCCGGTCGCCGAGGACGCCGACGTACACACCCGGCTGGCCGCCTGGATGGGCCGGACGGTCTGAACCCGGCACCGGCCCGGCGGCCCGGGGGGAGCCCGCGCCGGCTCCCCC
>NZ_JBHXEM010000173.1:0-15447 GCF_042724755.1 Kitasatospora sp. NPDC127067
GTATATGACACCGGCTTCCACCCGGAACCCCGCCCCCCCGCGGCGGCCCGGCAGGGCGTTCGGGCACCGAACCCGGCTTCGGCGCCCGGGGCCCGTGCCGCCCCCACCCCCGCCCTCGCCTCGCCTTGCCCCGCCCCCGCCGTCGCGGCGGCCCGGCCGGGGCCCGCGCGGCGCGCCCCTGCGGTCCGTCACGGGCGGTCCGTCACGGGCGGTCCGTCACGGGCGGGCACGGCACGGCTCACGCCCGCACGCGGCCCGCCTCGTGGACCCACGGCGGCGCCACCGCGCTCGTGGCGCGTTCGAACAGGGCGCCGCTGCGGCTGTGGGCCACCGTGCGCACCCAACGCCAGCCCTGCGCACGGTAGTAGGCGTGCAGGGCGGCGTTGTCGCTCCACACGTTCGCCCGCAGCAGCCCGGCGCCCGCCCGCGCGGCCCGCCAGGCGGCCCAGTCGCCCAGACGGGCGCCGATGCCGCGCCCGGCGTACCGGCGGTCCACCGTGAAGGAGCTCACGTAGCGGGCCGGGCGGGCGAGTTCCTCGCCGCTCCACAGGCGGGGGCTGCCGGTGGGGCGCAGCGTCACGGTGGCGACGGCCTCGCCCTGCGGCGCCAGCGCGGCGACCACCGTCGCGCCCCGGGCGATCAGCGTCAGGCCGCGCTCGGGGTCGTACGGGGCCGACCACTGGACCGAGCCGTGCTCCAGCGCGATCCAGGCGGCCGCCTCCGCCCGCAGGGCGGCCAGCCGGGGCAGGTCGGCGGGCACCGCGGCGCGGACGTACAGCGGCACGGGTGTCCTCGGCACGGGTCTCCTCACCGCGACGCGCAGGGGACGGCGGATCCCACGGGTTCGTCGAGGGGTTCGAGGACGAAGCCCGCGCGCAGGGCGTCCACCAGCCGCCGTCCGGGCGCGGTGAGCGCGGTGCCGTCCGGGGTGGTCAGCGGGTGCCGGGCCACGACCCGGGCGAGCGGCACCCCGGGGAGCAACACCGTTCCGGGGGAGGGCAGTTGCAGCAGCACGCAGTCGTCGGGCCCGCACTCCAGCAGGCCGAACCCGGCACCGCAGTACCGCAGCCGCCCGTCCTTGAGCCGGTGCAGACCGCCCCCGGGCGCCGCCGCCACCCGCACCGGGGCGCCGGTGTGCCGCACCACCAGCTGCACGGCGCCCGCCGCGTCCGTACGCGGCTCGCCGCCGGTGGCGTGCCCGTAGAGCTCCAGGACGTGGCGCAGCGCGGACGGCAGCGCGTGCTCGGCCAGTTCGAGCTCGCCCAGCAGCCAGGTCGAGCCCTGCATGCGGCAGTTGAGCTCCAGCAGCAGCGGGCGCTCGCCGTCCAGGACGAAGTCGGCGCCGAACAGGCCCCGGTATCCGAGCGCGGCCAGCGCCTCGCCGACGCGCCGCGCCGAGGTGCCGGCCCGGGCCAGGGCGAGCGGCGACAGCAGGGCCGGGGCCGCGAAGTCGCAGCCGGAGTAGGCGCCGAAGGGCGCGCCGACGCCCTCGATACGGGTCAGCTGGACGGACGGGCGCAGCACCCGCACCGTGCTGTCCGCCGAGACCAGGACGTGCAGGTTGACCGCGACGCCCTCGACGTAGCCGCTCACCAGCCAGGGCCCGCCGCCGACCCGGCGGATCGGGCGCAGGTCCGCCTCGTCGACGACCAGGTGGGTGCCCTTGCCACTGGAGCCCACCGGCGTCTGCACCACGTAGGGGGACCCGAAGCGGCGGCGCAGCTCCCGGTGGTCGAGCGCCGGGACCACCGCGTCCGGCGGGGTCGCGGCCCCCACCGACCGCAGCCACGCGCGCTGCGCCCGCTTGTCGCTCAGCATCGGCAGGGCCACGTGCGAGGGCGGCTCCAGCAGGCGGGTGCCGAGCGCGTCGAGTGCCGTGCGCCACTCGGCTTTCATCGCCGAGTAGGGCAGCAGCGTCAGCTCCCGGCCCCGCCAGCCGTCACCCGCCGCGCCCGCGTCCTCGCCGTCGCCCGAGGTGCCGGCGATCGCGCGCAGTACCGCGTGGACCCCGGCCCCCGTCGAGGTGTGGTCGCGCACCCCCCGGTCCGGTTCCAGCGCGTGGAAGGAGGCCCCGAACTCGCCCGCCCAGCCCGCGTCCGGGCCCTCCACGCTCACCACCGCGGACAGGCAGCCGGTGCGCAGCAGCGGCAGCACGTTCAGGGGACGGGCACAGCACGACAGTCCGGGCAGGGCCCGCAACCGGGCCACCGCTTCGTCACAGGATGTGATCACCCACGCGATTATGGAGAGCCCGGGACCGGGCCCGCCGCCGCCCCGAACCCCGTCCCGCCCCGCACGAGGCACGCCCCGCCCCCACCCTCACCCGAACGAATGAACCCCCCGCGTTGACGGCCCGTCGGGGCCGCTGTCGGCACCCGGCAGTACCGTGCACGAATGAACAGCCGCACCGCCCCCGACCCGAACCGCCCCGCCGCCCGCACCGCCGCACCCACCTGGCGGGTCACCGAGACCGCCGGCCTGGAGACCTCCTGGATCGACCTGCGCCCCACCGCCCTGACCGCCCGCGGCCGCGTCGCCGCCGCCGAACCCGCCCCGTACTGGCTCGACTACGAACTCGACACCGGCGACGGCTTCACCACCCGCCGCATGCACGTCACCGCCCGCACCCCCGACGCCGTCCGCACCCTCGACCTGCGCCGCGACGAGACCACCGGCCACTGGACCGTCGACGGCACCCCGCGCCCCGACCTCGACGGCGCTCTCGACTGCGACCTCGGCCTGTCCCCGCTCACCAACACCCCGCCCGTCCTGCGCCACGCCCTCCACCGCGGCCCGGGCGAACACCACTTCCTGATGGTCTGGATCCGGGTACCCGAGCTGGTCGTCGTGCCCTCCCGCCAGACCTACACCCACCTGCACCGCCACGAGGACGGAGGCGCCACCGTCCGCTACGCCTCCGGCGACTACCGGGCGGACCTGCTGCTGGACGCGGACGGCCTGGTCGCCGACTACCCGGGCCTGGCCCACCGCATCGCCTGACGGCCCCGGTCCGGCGGCCCGGCCAGGCCCGACGGCGCGGTCCGGCCCGACGGGGAGCCCGACCTGACGGGGCGCCCGGTTTTCCCGCCCGGTACGCTCGGGCGCATCCCCCGACCCGCCACGAGGAGGCCCCCGATGCCCTGGTTCGCACTGGAGCGCTTCGACGCCTCCTTCTTCGACACCGCCCCGCACCGCCACCGCCACGTGATGGACCTGCCGGTGGCACCGCGGAGCGTGTGGGCGGGACTCGCCGGCCCGGCACCGCTGTCCTGGTGCCGGGGCCTGGCCGGCGGCCGCTACACCTCACCGGCCCCGCACGGCGTCGGCACCACCCGGGAGATCACCGCGCTCGGGACGCTGCGGCTGCGCGAGGAGTTCACGCTCTGGGAGGAGGGCACGCGGCACGCGTTCCGCGTCACCGAGGCCTCCCTGCCGCTGTACCGGCGCTTCGGCGAGGACTACCTCCTCGAACCCCTCCCGGGCGGCGGCACCCGCTTCACCTGGACCTTCGCCTACGAGCCGGCCCCACTGCTGCGCCGCCCCGCGGCACTGACCGACATGCCCGGGGCGGCCTTCCAGCGGACGCTGATCGCCGACACCAAACGGCACTTCGGCGCGGCCTGAGCCCGCCGGGCCACGGGCGCCCGGCCCTCCGGCGAACCACGTCCCCGCCGTCCCGGCGGCACGGCACGGGCGGAAGCACCGCTGATGGCCGCCATCAGCAATGCCTGTGGCCGCACCCGCCGTCCTCACCGGAGCCCGCCGTCCGTGCGCCCCGGCCCAGGGGCTCAGGCGCCGTAGGCGCGCAGGAAGACGTCCACCGCCTCGGCGGCCACCTCCCGCACGTCCGCGTCCGGCCGGTGCTCCAGGGGCCCGGTCAGCAGGGCGAGGAGGTGCTCGGTGGCGCGGTCGGGGTCGCAGGGGCGCAGCCGGCCGGACAGGACGAGGCGGGTCAGGCGGTCGGCGAGGGCGGTGTGCGGGCGCAGCAGCACGCGCTCGCGCACGGCGGCCGCGAGGCCGGGGAACTGGACGGCCTGCGCACAGGCCAACTGCCGTACCGCGCGGGACTCCTGGCAGCAGATGGCCAGCAGCAGGGCGTGCGCGGCCGAGGTGAGGGCCGCCCGCAGGTCGGCGGCGTCCGCTGTGGCGGCCGAGCGCAACGGTTCGACGGCGGCCACCGCCCGGGCTCCTACGCGCTCGGCCACCGCCTCGACGGCCTCGCGGTAGAGGCTCTCCTTGTCGGCCAGGTGGCTGTAGACGGTCGGCTTGGCCACCCCCGCCTCGCCCGCGATCTCCTGCACGCAGGCCTGCGCGTAGCCGCGCCGCGCGAAGACCGCGAACGCGCCGTCCAGGATCGCCTGCCGTCGCTCCGTCTGCCGCTGCGTCTGTCCACGGCCCGTCCACCCGGCGCCCGTTGACACTTCTGAACCCATGGGTTCAGTCTAGAGCCTGAACCCGAAAGACCATATTTCTGAACCAGAGAGTTCAATCCCAACTTCACGTTCGAGGAGAGACGCGTGATCATCCACATGCTGCGCTTCGCGTTCAAGGAGACCGCCACCGAGGAGGACCGCGCACACGTCCTCGCCGTCATGCGCCGCACCGCCTCCGTCGAGTCGGTCGCCTTCTCCACGGTCGGCCAGAGCCTCGACGCCACCGGCGGATTCACCCACGCCTACTGCGTCGCCATCCCCGACCTGCCGGCCCTGCGCCGCTACATGCACGACCCGGTCCACCTCGCCGGGGACCCGCAGATCATGCCGCACCTGGCCCGCATCGCCATCGGCCCCGACCTGTCCGACGACCCGGCCCCCGACCTCGCTGCCCAGGTCCTCGCCCTGCACGAGGAGAAGGTCGCCCTCCACCCCGAGTGGGCCGCCGAACTCGCCCCGCTGCTCGCCGCCTGACCGCCCGTCGGTCCGTCGACCGGCGCGCCGGAACGCGGCTCCGACAACCCGGGGGAGGAGCCGCAGCGGGCCGTCCCGACCATCCCCGTGAAAGCCCTCACACGTACGAGTGAACGAGCTGGACCGGACGCCTGACGACCACGTACAACTGCGCCCACAGGGCCACCCGTTGAACGACCCGACCGCCGTCGGCCCTGCCACCCACGCACCCCCGGAGGGCCCGATGGCCACGGAGATCACCTACGAGGAACTGGCCACCCTGGTCAGGACCCGCGCCGGCGTCCAGGTCACCGCCGAGGAACTCGCCGACCCCGGCCGCATGTTCCTCGACCTCGGCGTCGACTCCCTGGGCGTGCTGGGCGTCCTCGCCGACCTGGAGAACCGCTACGGCGTCTCCCTCGACAGCTCCGACCTGCTCGGCCGCCCCGTCGCCGAGTTCCTCAAGGACGTCAACGCCTCGCTGCAGCCCGGTTCCTGACCGGCCCGGGGGGCTCGGGGCGGGAAGCCCGACCCCGGCGGCCTCCCGCGCCCGCGCCCGCGCCCCGCGGCCCTACCCCTGCGGGTAGAACACGAACAGCGTGCAGCCGACGGCCGTCGACGGCACGTGCCACGACCCCGCCGGAGCGTGCAGGAACGTACCGGCCGGGTAGTCCCGCGCCCCGTCGTTGAAGACGCCCGCCACCACGAACACCTCCTCCGGCCCCGGCTCGTGGACGTCACGGTGCGGCCAGCGGGAGCCCGCCGCCATCTCCAGCACATGGGCGTGCGCGCCGTCCGGCCCCCGCCACAGGGCCCGCAGCCGGACACCGGGGAACAGCTCGCGGACCGGGGACTCGTCGACGGACACGGACGTGTAGCCCTGCTGGGCAAGGATCTCCGGGTACATGCCCGCAACGGTGCCGCGCCCCGGCCGGCCCGGACAGGCCCCACCGCGACACCCTGGGGTACTTTCCTGCCATGCACCGCGTGGTGGCCCTGGTCCGGCCCGTCCAGTCGACCTTCGAACTCGGCTGCGCCGCCGAGGTCTTCGGCACACCGAGACCCGGCCTGCCGCAGCACTACACCTTCGCCACCTGCACGCAGGTCCCCGGTCCGGTGCCCACCACCGGCGGCTACACCATGTCCGTGCCGCACGGCCTCGACGCGCTCGACACCGCCGACACCGTGATCGTCCCCGGCTGGCTGCCCGTGGACGAACCCCTCGCCGGCCCCGTGCGCCGCGCCCTGCTGCGGGCGCACGCCCGCGGGGCCCGACTGGCCGCCATCTGCTCCGGAGTGTTCGCCCTGGCCCGCACCGGCCTGCTCGACGGCCGCACCGCCACCACCCACCGGGCCCGCGCCGACCAGCTGCGCCGCGCGTACCCCCGGATCCGGGTCGAGCCGCACCGGCGCTACGTGGACCACGGCGACGTCGCCACCAGCGCGGGCGCCGGCGCCGGCCTCGACCTGTGCCTGCACCTGGTCCGGCGCGACCACGGCGCCGCCCACGCCGCCGCGCTGGCCCGGCACATGGCGATGGCGCCGCACCCCGACGACGACCGCACGCCGTACGCGCCGGCGCCGGTGCCGGTGTCGTCGGGTCAGGCGCTGGACGGCCTGCTCGCCTGGGCCGACGAGCGCCTGGGCACGCCCCTGTCGGTCGAGGCCCTGGCCGCCCGCCTCGGCGTCTCGCCCCGCACCCTGGCCCGGCGCTTCGCCGACCAGCTCGGCACCAGCCCGGGCGCCTGGCTGCTCGCCCGCCGGCTGGCCGCGGCCCGCGTCCTGCTGGAGGACACCGACCTGCCCGTCGACGCGATCGCCGCCCGCGTCGGGCTGACCTCCGCCGTCAACCTGCGCCGCCGCTTCCGCGCCCGCACCGGCACCACCCCCGGCGCCTACCGGCAGGCCTTCCGCACCCGCTGAGCCGTAGTCCCGCGCCACACGCTGCGGGACGTACGGCCGTCGGCCGCGCCGGAGGGTCGCCATCACCCGATCGAGTGGCCGGCGCCGCCGTTTCCCGTGCCGGTGACGTGCGCGTGGGTAGCGTCGGTCCATGATCGTGGACTCGTCAACAGGTCTGACATGTCGACGATTTGACTTATTGTCATACAAGTAAAGAGGCATCGTCGCATGGCAGAGAAGCGCCTGAAGTCCTGGGGCAACAACCGCTCCGGCCAGCTCGGGGACGGCACCTGGGCCGACCTCCGCACCACGGCCACCGCCGTGCTCGGGCTGACCAGCGCCGACGTGGTGAAGATCGCCGCCGGCGGGGCCGGCGCCACCCTCGGCCACGGGCTGGCCCTGCTGGCCGACCGCACGGTGCAGTCCTGGGGCGTCAACGGCTCGGGCCAGCTCGGCGACGGCACGGTGTTCAGCCACAACGCGCCCGGCCAGGTGGTCGGTCTCACCGACGCCACCGACATCGCCGCCGGCGGCGCGCACAGCCTCGCCCTGCTCGCCGACGGCACCGTCCTGGCCTGGGGCCAGAACACCCACGGCCAGCTCGGCAACGGCACCGGCGCCGACAGCGGCGTCCCGGTGCGGGTCGAGGGCCTCCACAAGGTCGTCGCCATCGCCGCCGGCCTCCACCACAGCCTCGCGCTGCGCGAGGACGGCACCGTCTGGGCCTGGGGCTACAACAGCAACGGCCAGCTGGGCGACGGGACTTCCACCAACCGCGGCCTCCCGGCGCGGGTCGTCGGACTGACCGGCGTCAGCCGGATCGCCGCCGGCGCCAGCCACAACCTCGTCCTGGTCGGCGCACCCGGCGCCGGCGCCGCCGTGAAGGCCTGGGGCTACAACGCCACCGGCCAGCTCGGCGACAACACCACCATCAACCGCTACACCCCCGTCACCACCCACGGGGCCTGGACCGGCGGGGTCACCCGGATCGCGGCCGGCTGCAACCACAGCATGGCCGTCGTCGACACCGACCACCGCCTCAAGGCCTGGGGCCAGAACACCGCCGGCCAGCTCGGCGACGGCACCACCGTCTTCCGCGTCACCCCCGTCACCGTCCCCGGCCTGAGCGGCGTACGGCTGGTCGCCGGCGGCCGGGAGCACACCGTGGCCCTGTCCGGGACCAGCACCGTGCACTCCTGGGGCAGCAACGGCTCCGGCCAGCTCGGCGACGGCACCACCGCCGACAGCAGCACCCCGGTGCCCACCCTCACCGCCCTCACCGGCATCGACAAGCTCGCCGCCCCCGTCGGCGGCGACTTCACCCTCGCCAACTGAGGCGCCTCGACGGTGCCCGGCCGTCCCTCCTGTCACAATGCGCGTGAGCAATCCGTAGCCGCCGCAACCCGTACAGTGAGGTCATCGTGTCGAAGGTCAAACTGAGCACCAACCACGGCGACATCGTCCTGCGCCTCGACGCGGAGAAGGCCCCGGCGACGGTGGAGAACTTCCTCCAGTACGTCCGGGACGGCTTCTACGACGGGACGGTCTTCCACCGGGTCATCAACGGCTTCATGGTCCAGGGCGGCGGGATGGAGCCCGGCATGAAGCAGAAGAAGACCCGCGCCCCCATCCAGAACGAGGCCGACAACGGCCTGAAGAACACGCGGTACACCGTCGCGATGGCCCGCACCGGGGACCCGCACTCCGCCACCGCCCAGTTCTTCATCAACGTCGCCGACAACGGCTTCCTCGACCACAGCGGCAAGAACGCCCAGGGCTGGGGCTACGCCGTCTTCGGCGAGGTGGTCGAGGGCCAGGACGTCGTGGACACCGTCAAGACCGTGCCCACCGGCTCCAGGAGCGGCCACCAGGACGTCCCCAAGGAGGACGTGGTCATCGAGAAGGCCGAGATCGTCGAGTAGGCCGGGACCGCCGGCCGGGGCCGGGCCGCCGGGCAGGAACCGGGGGAGCGGGCGTGCATGGGAAGTCGGCCCGGCCGACTTCCCGCTCCGCACCGGCCCGGCGCGGCCCCGGCGTGCCGCCCCAACACCCCTCCCCGCCGCCGCACGGGTGAACGCGCCCACGGCGGTGCGCGGCGCCCGCCCGGGCCGCGCCGGGCCGTCGAATACTCACGTACTCACGCGATGAGGCGCACGGCCCGTGCCGCCCGGACGAGGGAGGACCCGCATGCACCGCCGCACCGCCGCCAGGCCGGGACACCGCATCGCCGCGCCCCTGCTGGCCGGCCTGCTGCTCGCCGGGTGCACCTCCGCCGCCTCCGACCCCGAGGCCGCCCCCGGCTCCTCCGGCGCCGTGCCCACCGCGCCGCCGCAGCCCTCACCGCAGCTGACCGACCAGCAGGTGGCCTTCGCCGTCGACCGGATCGACGCCTACGTCCAGGACGCCCTGCGCAGGACCGGCGTGCCGGGCCTGGCCCTGGCCGTCGTCCACAAGGACAAGGTCGTCCACGCCAAGGGCTTCGGCGTCCGCGAACTCGGCAAGCCGGACACCGTCGACCCCGACACCGTCTTCCAGCTCGCCTCCGTCTCCAAGCCGATCTCCTCCACCGTCGTCGCCACGGCCGTCGGCCAGAAGGCGGTCGCCTGGGACGACCCCGTCATCGCCCACGACCCCGGCTTCACCCTCGCCGACCCCTGGGTCGGCCGCCATGTGACGATCGCCGACCTCTTCTCCCACCGCAGCGGCCTGCCCGACCACGCCGGCGACCTCCTCCAGGACCTCGGCTACCAGCGCGACTACATCCTCCAGCACCTGCGCGACCAGCCCCTGGCCCCCTTCCGCGCCACCTACGCCTACACCAACTACGGCCTCACCGAGGCGGCCGTCGCCGTTGCCAGGACCAGGGGCACCGCCTGGGAGACCCTGGCCGCCGACACCCTCTACAAGCCGCTCGGCATGACCTCCACGAGCTCCCTGCGCTCCGCCTACGACAACGCGGCCGACAAGGCGGTGCCGCACGTGCGCACCGGCGACGGCAGCGGCTGGCAGGTCAGCACCACCGAGAACGCCGACCCGCAGTCCCCGGCCGGCGGCGTCAGCTCCACCGTGCAGGACCTCGCCCGCTGGATGCGGCTGCAGCTCGCCGACGGCTCCTTCGAGGGCAAGCAGATCGTCGACACCGCCGCCCTGGGCCAGACCTGGCTGCCGCACAGCCTCTCCAACCCGCCGTCCGCACCCGACGGCAACCCCGGCCAGTACGGCCTGGGCTGGAACGTCGGCCGCGACAACGGCGGCCGGCTGCGGCTCAACCACTCCGGCGCCTTCGAACTGGGCGCCGCCACCGTGGTCACCCTGCTGCCCTCCGAGC
The DNA here is from genome assembly GCF_042724755.1 of Kitasatospora sp. NPDC127067. Lineage (NCBI taxonomy): Bacteria > Bacillati > Actinomycetota > Actinomycetes > Kitasatosporales > Streptomycetaceae > Kitasatospora > Kitasatospora sp. NPDC127067. The sequence goes on from NZ_JBHXEM010000173.1 coordinate 10,117, forward strand.
AGCTGGGGATCGTGGTGCTGACCAACGGCCAGCCGGTCGGCCTGCCCGAGGCGGTGGCCGAGGAGTTCTTCGACCTCGCCGAGGAGGGCCACGAGACCGTCGACTGGCTCGCCTTCTTCGGCAAGGTCGTCCCCGCCGCCGCGCTGACCGGCGTCTCGCCCACCGACTACACCAAGCCCCCGGCCGACGCCGCCCCCGCCAGGCCCGACGCGGCCTACGTCGGCACGTACGCCAACGGCTACTACGGCCCGCTGACCGTGACCACCGGCAACGGCGGCGCCCTGGTGATGAGCCTGGGCCCGGACGACCTGCAGTTCCCGCTCCAGCACTACGCCGGGGACGTGTTCAGCTTCCGCACCCGCGGGGAGAACGCCGTCGGCCTGTCCGGGGTGACGTTCGGCGTGGGCGCCGACGGCCGGGCCTCCACGGTGGTGGTCGAACAGCTCGACCACGAGGGCCTCGGTACCTTCACCCGAAGCTAGGGTCTGTCTTCAAACCCCCGTCTGCCGGGCCGGGTGCCGCAGGAGGGCGAGGCGGCTGGCGGTGCGGTCGAGGTCGCGCATGAGGGCGGAGCCGGCGGGGAGGCCGGCGAGCGGGTCGGCGCCGATCAGGACCAGGCGGACGTCGCGGTCGCAGCAGACGTCGACCAGGTTGGCGAAGCGCCGGCGGCCGTCGGGGGAGGCCTCGGTGAGCGGCGGGACGCCGTCGAGGACGACGGTGGGGAAGCGGTCGGCGAGGGCGAGGTAGTCCGCGACGGAGGTGAGGCCCTCGCACAGCTCCGGGAAGCCGAACCACACGTGGTCCTCGCGGACCGCCCGGGCCGGCAGCTCGCGGTGGTGGGCGGCCACCGGACCCGCCTCCTCGGGCCGGGGCGCGGTGAGGCCGGCCGAGGCCTCGTCGCCGGGGCGGAGCCGGGCGCCGAGGCCGAACCCGTGGGAGCGTTCCGACCCGGGCAGGCGCCGGAAGTCGACCTGCCCGCAGACGTCGACCACGTCCATCCGCTCCTCGATCAGCCTGATCGTCGGCTCGAAGAGGTGGTGGTACAGCGGGTCGGGCATCAGCCCGGCGGGCGGGTAGTTGGACGTGGTGACCAGGGTGATCCGCCGGTCCAGCAGGGTGTGCAGCAGACGGGCCACCAGCATCGCGTCACCCGCGTCGTGGGCGTGGAACTCGTCGAACACCAGGACCCGGCAGTCGCCGAGCAGCTCGTCCACGGCCAGGTCCACCGCCGCGCCGTCCGCGCCGCGACTCCCGGCGTGGTGGGCGACGCCCTCGTGCAGCCGGCGGAAGAAGTCGTGGAAGTGCAGCCGCCGCTTGCGCGGGGTCGCCAGCCCGTCGAGGAAGGTGTCCACCAGCCAGCTCTTGCCGCGGCCGACCGGGCCCCAGAGGTAGAGGTGCCGCGGACCGCGGCGCAGCCGCCAGGCCGGGTGGGCCAGCTCGCCGGCCAGCCGGCTGAGCCGCTCGACCGGGAGCTCCTGGGCGGGGTCGAGCGTGAACCCGCGCTGCCCGGCGGCCCGCTGGAAGTGCCCGCGCATCGCCTCGTACTGCTTCTGCACCCTGTCCGTCACGGGTCCGGACCCTAGCAGGGCGTCATCGGCGTCCCGATCACCGGGAGTTGCCCGGTCCCGGGCCCCTCCACGGCCGGTTCGGCGCGGGGCGGGACCGACGGAGCGTCCCGCTCCCGCCCGGCCGCGGGAGGCGCGACCGGCCCGCTCGGTGTTCGGCACTCCGTGTGGGCAGGAGCCGGGCCGGGTCGAGGGGTGGGTCAGCGGCAGAGGGCCGCGTCCAGGGCGGCCGCCATGTGCTGCGCGCCCTCCTCGCCGGGGACGGTGGTGACCGTGATGGTGGCGGCGCGGCCGTCGTCGGTGACGCCGCCGCGGGAGCGGTAGCCGGGGGAGGTGCCGCCGTGGCCCCAGGCCGGGCCGCCGCAGGAGAGCGGCCTGCTCTGCAGGCCCAGACCGTAGCGGACACCCGGGCCCAGGGGTTCGGCGGGGACGGTGGTGCGCATCTGGGCGAGCTGTGCCGGGGGCAGGAGCCGGCCGCCGAGGAGCGCGGTGAAGAACGAGTTGAGGTCGGTGTTGGTGGTGACGATCGCCCCGGCCGCCCAGGCCATCGAGGTGTCCGTGTCGGTGTAGTCGACCGGGGGCGCGTCCGGCGTGCTGCGGAAGTAGCCGTGGGGGTGGGCCTCGTGGACGGTGGTGTCGCCGGGGGTGGGGAAGTAGGTGTGGCGCAGGCCGACGCGGTCGATGACGCGCTTGGTGATCTCCTCTCCGACGGGTCGTCCGGTGACCTTCTGGACGAGGAGCCCGGCGACGATGTAGTTGGTGTTGCTGTACTCCCAGTCGGTTCCCGCGGGGAAGTGGGACTTCTGGGCGAGGGCGCCGTCGAGGAGGTCGCGGGGCTCGAAGTAGCGGTACTGCACGGCGGTGAAGTCCGAGAGGGCGGGGGCGTCCATGTATTCGGGCAGGCCGCTGGTGTGCTGGAGCAGTTGACGGACGGTGATGTCGTGTCCGTCGATGCCGTCGCCGCGCAGCAGGCCGGGCAGGTAGGTCTCGACGGGCTCGTCGAGGCCGACCTTTCCTTCGGCGACGAGTTGGAGGACGACGACGGCGGTGAAGGTCTTGGTGTTGCTGCCGGCGCGTATCTGCCCGTCGACGGGGGGCTTGGCCCCGGTGGCGAGGTCGCCGACGCCGGCGGTGTAGGTGCGGGTGCGGCCGTCGCGGCCCTTGACGGAGGCCAGCGCGGCGGGCAGGCCGTCGTCCTTCACCAGCGCGTTCAGGCTCTGCTGGACGCCGTCCGGCCTGCCGCCCGCGAACGCCGCGCTCGGTGCCAGTGCCCCGGCCGCCACGACGCCGGCGGCCACGGCGGCCACCATCCCGCGCCGGCCACGGCGGCGGGAGCGTGGGAAACGGCTGTGCGGTGCATGCTCGTGCACGAAGAACCCCCCTCTGATGGATGGGGCCGGTGATTCCCGGCCTTCACCAAGAGGACCATTCGGGTGCGGAGGAGGTCATCCGCACCCGGGACGAGTCCGCCCCGGGGCGCAGGCCCCGGGGGACGCCCTCGGCCAGGACCGTACTCCCAAGGCACGTCCGACAATTGATCTCGCAACAGGTCGAGGTGGGTTGACGGACGCGGCTCGGGAGCGCCGCAGTACTGCCGGGAGGTCGCCACCGACTGGTCACCCGGGCGTTCGGCCGTCGGCCGGACCGACGTGCGCCGCCCGTCCGGCATCAGCCCGCGCAGGTAGCAATCCCCTCACCGGCGCTGATCCGTGCGCGCGAGCGATGCGGGGACCTCGGCCACGAAGTCGCCGAGGTCCCCGCGAAGCCTCTCCACCTCACCGAGATCCACAAGTCGCAGCATGCAACACCACGGCCGGCAGGAGCACATCAACCCAACGAGGTACCGCTAGTAGTAGCCCTTCGAGCCGTCGAGGAGCTCGCGGACGATGTCGGCGTGCCCGGCGTGGCGGCCGGTCTCCTCGACGAGGTGGATCAGCATCCAGCGCAGGTTGGCGCCGCCGGCGCGGAAGCCGGGCTTGCGGCCGACGTCGTCCAGGGAGGCCGCCGCGACGATCTCGTTGCTGCGGGCGCACTGGGCCTCGTACTCCGCGAGCAGGTCGGCGAGGGGACGGTTGTCGGTGTGCCAGTCGGCGTCCTCGGTGGACTCGTCGAAGGAGGGGTTCTGCTTCTCGTCGCCGCCGAGGAACATCACCTCCAGCCAGAGGTGTTCGGTCCAGCGCATGTGCGACAGGAGGCCGGCCATCGTCATGGCCGGCGAGGTCGGGACGACCGCCCGGTGCGCGTCCCGTTCGTCCAGCCCCTCGCACTTCCAGCGCAGGATCTTCCGTTGCAGGTCCAACCAGCCGATGAGCGCGGTGCGTTCGTCCGCCTGGAGTGGGGGGCGTTCCAGTTCCGATGCCATGGCGGTGCAGGCTACCGAGGTGTCGCCCCGGGCGCACCGGGTTTTCCGCGTGCCGCCCGCCGCGCCGGGCGCGGGCCGGCGGACCGGGTGTGCGTGGGCACGCCGGTCGTGCGCGGGAAGTCGGACCGGCCGACTTCCCGCTCCCGGGCCGGTCGGCGGTGCGGTGCGGTGCGGGTGGCCGTTCGCGGACGATGAACCGGCCTCGGGCGGAGGCCCGTTGGAGTCGGAAAGGAGAACGTTCATGCCCGATCACCATCGGGGCCCCGAGTCCGGAGGCTTCTTGCATGTCGATCAACCGTAGGACCCTTCTCAGGGGCGCAGCGCTCGCGGCCACGACCGGTGCCCTGGGCATCGCCGGCTCGGGCGCGTCGGCCGTCGCCGCGCCGGACCGCCTCGTCCACCGCCCCACCGACAGGTGGATGTCGCTGCTGGGCGACAACGTGAAGCTGTCGCAGCTGACGATCCCCGGAACCCACGAGACCTGCGCGCTCTACGACGGCGGCGCCTTCGGCTTCGCCCAGTGCCAGGAGTGGCGCATCAACCAGCAGCTCCAGGCGGGCGTGCGCTTCCTCGACATCCGGTGCCGGGTGGCGGGCGACGTCTTCACCATCCACCACGACAAGATCTACCAGAAAATCAACTTCGGTGACGTGCTGAACCTCTGCATCGACTTCCTGAAGGCGAACCCCCGCGAGACGATCATCATGCGGGTCAAGAAGGAGTACACCGAGGGGCAGGACTACCGCTTCAGCGAGATCTTCAACTACTACATGGACGGCTACGACGGGAAGGGCAACTACCGGCCCTGGTTCTGGCTCCCCAAGGCCGGATCACTGCCCGGCGGACTGCCCACACTCGGGCAGGTGCGCGGCAAGATCGTCCCCATCATGTCGGACTTCACCTGGGGCGACGGGCGCTACGACCCGCTGCAGTGGGGGGACAGTTCCCGGATCTGGCTGCAGGACGCGTGGAGCGACGGGCCCAGCCGCAAGGTCCAGCGGGTCAGGGAAGGGCTGGACACGGCGTTCTACGGCCAGAACGACGGCAAGCTGTACCTCCACTTCGCCAGCTCCAGCAGCTTCCCGGACACCCCGTACCAGATCGCCAAGGTCGTCAATCCCTCCATCCAGGACTACCTGACGCCGCGCATCTCCCAGCGCGCGCACTACGGCGTGATCGCGATGGACTTCGTGGACGAGCGCAAGGACCTGCTGCAGATGATCGTCGACTGGAACTTCGGACTCTGACCCCAGCCACCGGCCCCGCCGCCAACCGGTGATCGGAGCAGGGGAGAGGGGCGGGGCGCCCGCCCCGCCCGCTTGCCCCCCCTCAGGCGGGGCCCCCGGGGGTTGAAGGAATAACCAAAGGACAGGGGGGCGGTGGTCGGGGCGCACTCGCCGCAAT